>JAYKJB010000032.1 GCA_035285325.1 Candidatus Sericytochromatia bacterium | reverse complement strand
AGAAGGCGCTGGCGGGCGGTTCGGCCGGGGCCTCGACGGCGTAAACGGGCAACTCGCCGGCTTGAGACTCCAGCGAGGCGGGCTCATCGCCCGAACGAGGCGCTTCGCCTCCGTTCGGGAGTTGTTTCACCTCCGGCATCCCAGCCTCGGGCGGCGCATCCGCGGGCCGTGCCACCTTGGGAACAGGGTCACGCAGCGAAGCAGGATTCACGACGGGTTGGCCATCCGGACTCAGCAGGGCTTCGATCGGGGCCAGTTGCGCCTTTTGCGGCGGCCGGATTGGCCCCGTGGCGGTCGGCACCGCCAGACCAGCCGAACGGGGAGGAGCGGCAAAGCAGCCCCCGCCAGCGAGGGCGGCCACCCAGACAGCGGCCAGAGCGCTCCGTCGAATCAGGGACACTGCCCAAACCTCCTTTCCCGATCACGCGTCCAGTCGGGGAAGCCGTCGCCACCCCTCAGTTCCCGCCTGAAGAGGCTCAGCCCCCAGGTCAGAACGCGCCGGTTCCTGAATCCTTGAAGAATTCCAGGAAGTGCGTGGCCAGGCCCGTCGGGTTGAACCAGGTGAGCAACGCGCCGGCCCCGGTGGAGGGGTAGGCGACCGCCACAATCCTGGTTCTGCTGGGAAAGAGGGCCGTGTAGGGAATAGCAGCCCCATAAAATGGCGGCAAGGCGCTGCCGTCCGGGCTTTGAATCCGATAGCTCACCACGAAACGGTTAAGGTTAAAGATGCCAAAGTTCGTCCCGTTCTCCAGGGTGCCGCTGGCACCCGGCACGGCCTCGAAGGCGAAGACCGAGCGGCCCTTGGCATCCTGACGGCCGCGCAAGGCACCCGAGCGAATGGTGAGCGCCGGCACCAGGATACCATCGACATCGTAGGGCCCGACCACCACGTCCGACGACACCGCACTGACCGTCCAGCCATCCACGGGGGGCGTGGCGGCCTTCGCCGCTTCGACGTAGCCGACGACTTCCGCACGCGTGGCGATCGCCGTGGTCGTCGTGTTCAAGCCCAGTTCGGTGAGTGCAGAGCCGGTGGTGACGAGTTCGATCGCCGTGCCGCCGTCCCCAAGCACGAAACGCAAGGGGGTGTTGGAACCTGCCTGCGTGGCCACGACGGTCCCGGCAGGGAGCGGGTCGGTAGCCGCCCCGAAGGCGGTGTCAAGGGTGCCCTGAATGGCGGCCAGATCGTAGTCTCCCGGCTCGAACGTCACGGGCACGGTCTGATTTTGGCCCTTCCAGAGCACGCGGAACTGGACGCGCCGAGACAGGGCAGAAGTGCCGGCGTTGACGGTGGCCTGCGCGGGGCTGGCGGTGAGATCGTGCAGGATCGTTCCCCCGGATACCTCCGGATTGGCGGGCTCCGACGCCTCCGTGTTGTAGTCGATCGGGGTGATATCAACCACGCGCACAGCCGGCATCGGGTAGGAGGCCAGGTAGTCTCCGTCAAATTCGAACGCCAAGGTGACGGTGGCGAACCCGTTGGCGATCTCCGTCTCGTCGATCGTTTTCTGCATGGCCCAGTTGCCCTGCGTGCTCTCGAAGCTCCCCAAGGTGACCGGCAAGGTCGCCGTGGCGAAATACGCATCGGCCGTCTTGTATCCCATCGACGTCTCTTCCAGCGCCATGCTGCTGAGCGTGTACGCGCTGCTGCCCGTGGGCGCCGCGGTCTTGAAGCGCACCCTGACGCTGTACTCAACATGCGAGGTGCTGCTCCGCGGCGGCAACTCGAAAGGCACGCTGACCCGCTTGCTCACGCCGTCATAATTGGCCGTCAGGTTGGCCGAGGTGCCGGCCGTGAGGTTTTGCAACTCCGCCGAGGTGATCGAGGCCACGCCTGGGGTAACGAAGGTCAGGGCCATATCGAGCGTCAGACGCGTGTGGGCGTTCCGCACCGGCACATCGACCTGCAGTTCCTCGCCATTGATGAAATGGGCCTCCGCCGTGGTGTAGTTGGTCGTCACGTCGGTGAGGGTGGCCGCCGTGGTGGAGGCGATCGTGTTGCGGTACTCGGCCTCCCCGAAGGAGGTGGCCCGCAGATTGAGGGAGGCCGCCGAGGGCGTCAGCCCCAATTGCATGATCGTGACCGTGAAGTTGTTGAGCGTGGAGATGGTGGAGGGCACGCGGAAGGTGACCTCCCGTGCAATCGCCGAGCCCGCCACAGCCGTGACGGCGATCGGGACGATGTCGTAATCTTCTTTGCCCTGACGTAGCCGGATGAAGAACTCGTCGGGCCGGGAGCTCAGCCCCTCGGCCACGCGAAACTTGGCTTGCGCCCCGGTCACGTAGGACCCCACCGACGTGGGCGGCTTGGTGCCGAGAAACTTGTTCAACTGAATGTCGAAACCTTGGGTCCACAACGCCGAGGTGACAGGCTTGCTGCCGTCCGTGACGGTGCGTCCGCCGCCCGTCTCGACCTCGAGCCGGTCCACCGCGTAGGTGCCCCCCTCCTGTACCGTGGTCTTGTTGCGTTCCATGGCGATGCCGCCGCGGGTGCGGCCCGAGGCCGAAATCGTGACGCGCGTGTAATCGTCGGCGTCATTCACCCTGAAGGTGTAAAAACCGGTCAAGGTCGTCACGACCGCCGCTGCGCCGGCACTCGAGGGCACCACATCGACTTCATGGTCCGATGCAAGGATGCCGACCACGTTGCCACTGGAGCTCGTCACGTAAAGCGTCGAATTGGGCACGGCGCAGCCGCGGGGGTCGCGCACCACGCCAAAGACCGTCATCGGCCCGGTGAACAGCTCGGTCGCTGGGGTCTGCTTCAGCCCGTAGGCGGGCTTGCCCATCGCCAGGTGCACGTCCGCGATGCCCATGACCTTGTTGACGTGGATCGGCGCCTCGGCCTGGGTCAGGCCATCTTTGGTGGCGCGCAGCATGTGAGCACCCGGCGCCACCCCCGTCAGGGTGTAGAAGCCGTTGGCGTCCGAGGTGGCCACCTGCGGGCCGCCCTGCACGGCCACGCTGGCACCGGCCACCGGCTCAAAGCGCCCCTTGGCAGGATCGAAGGCCATGACGCGGCCCTTGACGGTTCCGGCGGCCAGCAGGTCTTGCATGACGGCCACGTCACCCGCCGGCGCACCCGGCACGCCCAGGCCGCCGGCCGGCTGGAAGCCGGGCGCGCACCCGGCGATCGCCAGCGCCAGCATCAGGGGGAGACTGGAACCTCGAAACTGAGAAGAACGCAACATGCTTGGCGTCTCCTTCCTCTCCACGTCGAACGCAAAATGCGAGAGCTGCCCGCCACCGTGCGGCCCACTCCCGTGAGATGGAGTCTCAGGTTATCCCCCGACCCCTTGTACCTCAGGGAAATACCTTTCTAACTTCGGCAGGCGATCGAACGATCTGTAGGGCGCCAATTTCTGGCTATTTACCAGCTTGACCACGCTGAGCGGCCAGCTCGGCATCGCGGCGCGCCGCCTCCTCGGAAAATGGCCCCACATCCGGCAGCAGGCCCCCGTCGGTATCGGCCCTGGCATGGGCCTGCTCGGCCGCCACCAGCCGGGCGTTGATCGCCTGCAGCGACTCCAGCCCGATCTGCTCGGAGACGAGACCTTGCCGCATGGCACTCAGCACGGCCGCCTTTTCCACCTGCAACACGCGTTGCTGGATATGCGCGAGGGCCTCGTCCATGTAAAGCTGGTTCTCCGTGCCCAAGCGCCGCAACTCGCGCTCCGACTGCGCCACGATCACCTGGTAGCGGGCCTTCAATCGTTCATACGCGCTGCGCGAGAGAATCCCGGCCTCCACCAGCGCACCCACCTCGGTCTGGGCCGCCCGGGCCCTGATCAGCTGCAACTGGCACTCCTCGAAGCGTCGCTGCAGCGCGGACACTCCTGAGATGCGCAGCCAGCGGATGAAGGCGCCCAGGCTCAGGCCCTGGAGCAGGAGCGAGACCAGCACCACGCCGACCGTGACGGTCACGACCAGATCGCGCTGAGGCACGCTCGACGGCAAGGACAGGGCCAGCACCATGGTCAATGACCCCTTCATGTTGCCCCAGACCATGGCGTGCTGCCAGCTGGCCGGAACCGGGCGCGTGCGCAGCAGGCGCAAGGTCGAAAACCCGCCGTAAACGGCCACGGCACGCCCCACGACGATCGCGAGGGTGCACCAGGCGATCTCGGGGGCCCGCTGCCAGAGGGACTGCAGCGGGATGTTGAGCCCCACCAGCAAAAACACCAGCGAGTTCACGCCAAAGGCGGCAAATTCCCAGAACGACCCCATCGCGATCTGGCTGCTGGGGGCCAGGGCGCGCTTCCAGGCGTGGTTCCCGACCACCAAGCCCGCGACCACCACGGCGATCACGCCGGACACGTGCAGCCACTCGGCCCCGTGATAGGTACTGAGCGCCAACAAGACCGTGAGGGCGATTTCACTCAGGTGGTCGGGCGCGGCCCGCAGCGCCCAGGTTGCCGCCAGGCCCGCCAGCATCCCGACCGTCATGCCGCCAAATGACACCACCCCCAGCTCCAGCAAGGTGCCGCCTGGGTGAAAGGCACCCGTCAGCACCACCGCCAGAACCAGCTTGAACAGCACCAGCGTGACCCCGTCGTTGAACAGGCTCTCGCCCTCCATGATGGTGGCCAGGCGCGCGGGCACCTTGAGGCTGCGAAACACCGCCAGCACCGCGACGGTGTCCGTGATCGAGAACATCACGCCCATCAGCAACGCGAGTTGCCAGGGCAGGGCCAATGCCCAGGCCACCCCGGCCGCTGTGAAGGCAGCCGACACGAACACCCCGGCCGAGGCCAGCAGGCCCACGGGCACGCGGTCATCCCGCAAGTGAGAGGCATTGGTGTTGATCGCCGCCTCGAAGAGCAGGATCGGCAGGAACAGCCCCAGCATCCATTCCGCATCGAGCTTGACCGGCGGCAGCAGGCCACTGTAGCCGAGCCCCAGCCCGGTCACCACCAAGGCCGTGGCATAGGGCAAACCGGCACGCCGCGCCACGGCGGCCACGATCGTCACGGCCGCCAGCAGTTCGAGCGCCATGAGCGTCTCGCGATGCATTCCGGAAGTTCCTCCCTCGCCGGGGCGTTATACCCGCGCGCGGCAGGCGAGTCAGGAACCGGCTCGCCACGCCAGGCAGCTTCCCGAGCCGTGGCTCCTCAGGTGCATGCCCCAAGCGACGTGCCGTGGTCTCCTGATACAATGCAACGTTTGGATGTCATGGGGCCGCGCCCCGGAGGTTCATCTTGCTGACCGCTCAACCCACCTTGCCCGGGGAAGCCTGGCGCCACAATCTGGGCCGCGCCCCCGCCTACAACTTGCAAGGACCAAGGCCGACCGGCTGGTGGACCGGGCGCGCGCCGGAAGACACGCCGGGGTATCGCCCCAGCGGGCACCTGCACGCCCTGCCGCTGCTCGACCTCGCCAAGGCCAATCGGGAGGCGGTCCAGGCCTACTTCGACAACACCTGGACCCTCACCGAGGTGCTGTTCTCGGCCCTGGCTGATGAGGAAGCGTTTTACCGGCCGCCGGCGCATGGCCTGCGCCACCCCATGGTCTTTTACCTGGGGCATCCGGCCTGCCTTTACGTCAACAAGCTGCGCGTGGCGGGCATCCTCGACGCCCCGGTGAATGCCGAGCTCGAGCGGCTGTTCGAGACCGGCGTCGATGAGATGTCCTGGGACAACATGAGCAAGAACGACGAATCCTGGCCGGCGGTCGAGGCCGTGATGGCCTATCGGCGGGAAGTCTACGGAGTGGTCAGCGGGCTGATCCAGACGGACCCGCGCCTGCAGCCGGGTGCCAGCTTCGCCGACGGCAGCCTGCTGTGGGCCCTGGCCATGGCCTTCGAGCACGAACGCATCCATCTGGAAACCTCTTGCGTGCTGATCCGCGAACTCCCGCTCGCCCTGGTGCAGCGCCCGCTGCACTGGCCGCCGGATCACCCGTCGTGCTCAGCCGAAGCGTCCGCGCGGCCCCGTGCCGGCGTCGACCACCCCGAGAACCCTTTTGTGAAAATACCGGCCGCGAGCCTCACGCTGGGCAAACCGGCCGATTTCCCCTCCTTCGGCTGGGACAACGAATACGGAACGGACACCCGCGAGGTCGGCGCGTTCGAGGTGTCGCAGCACCTTGTCAGCCACGGGGAATTCCACGCGTTCGTGGAAGATGGCGGCTATCGCGAGGCGCGCTGGTGGACCCCGCAAGGCTGGTCCTGGCGAGCCTTCCGCAACATCAAGTGGCCGACCTTCTGGATCCCGGACGGCCCGGCCGGGACGCATCGCTTCAGGCTGCGGCTGCCCTTCGCCGAGGTGCCCATGCCCTGGTCGTGGCCGGTCGAGGTGAACGCCCATGAGGCACAGGCCTTTGCCAGCTGGCGAGCCGCCCGCGAGGGGTGCCTGCTGCGCCTGCCGACCGAGGCCGAACACCACGCCATCCGAGGTCGCACAGCCACCAACCAACCCGGGCTGCCCGGGCCGGACCCGGTCATGCACTGCGATGGCCCGGCCATGGGACAGCTCGGCCGCAATTGCAATCTGGCCTGGGGCTCTCCCTGGCCCGTCGACACGGGGGCCCGGAAGGGCTTCCCCAGCACACCGCTGGGTAACCTCTGGACCTGGCTGGCCGACGACTTCCACCCCCTTCCGGAGGCGCGCCTCGATCCGCTCTACGATGATTTCAGCGCGCCCTGCTACGATGGTGAGCACACCATGATTCTGGGTGGCTCGTTCGTCAGCACCGGCGACCAGGCCAGCGAATGGGCCCGCTTTCACTTCCGCCCACACTTTCACCAGTTCGCCGGCATTCGCCTGGTCAAGGGCGCGACCAGCGACCCCATCCGGGTCGGCCGGCGGGGCAGCGCGCTGGCAGTCACCACGCCGGCCCCGCCGGACGGCCACTCCCTATACGAGTCCAAGCGCCTGGTGGACGAGTACGTGCTGATGCACCACGGCCGCCCGGAAGACGTCATGCCCTGGCCCCATGGCCCCACGGACGGCCTGGCGTTTCCGCAGCGCTGCGCCCGCCTGCTCAGCGAGGCGTGCCTCGAAGAAGGGCTTTCGCGCACGCGCGCGCTCGACCTCGGCTGCGCACTGGGCGGGGCGAGCTTCGAACTGGCCCGGGATTTTGCCTTCGTGCTGGGGGCAGACTGGAGCGAAGCGTTCGTCGAAGCCGCCGACGCCTTGCGACAACAGGGACAGCTGAGCTACTTCCGGCGCGACGAGGGTGACCTCGGTGTGGAGCGCACCGTCACGCTCGATCCGAGCATCGATGGCACGCGCCTGCGCTTCGAACGCGCCGACGCCCACCAGCCGCCACTGGCCTGGGAACCCTTCGATGCGGTCTTGATGGCCAACCTGGTGGATCGCCTGACCCGCCCGGCCGAGTGCCTGGCCGCGATTCACCGCTGGGTCCGACCCGGCGGGCTGCTCATGCTGACCACGCCGTACACCTGGCTGGCGGAATTTACCCCGAAGGCCGAGTGGCTGGGGGGCGTGTCTCACGAGGGGGTCGCGCGAACCGGTGCGGAAGGGGTCGCTCAGGTGCTGGCCGACCACTTCGAACGCGTGGCGGAACACGACATGCCCTTCCTGATTCGTGAGCATCACCGCAAATTCCAGTGGAGCGTCGCGCACGCGACGATCTGGCGGCGAAAGTAACCAACCGACACGGCTGTTGGCGTTGTGCCCCGTGAAAGCGGGCTGACGGCTTTGGATTGGTCTCTTTCAAGGGCTCGGCAGGCGGCCGGGCTGCTCGGCGGGCAGCACGACGGGTGCCAAGGGCGGATGCACCAAGCTGTAGCCGACGATCCCGCTAAGCAAACCGACCGCGGCCGCCAGCAGTCGCACGATCTCCCAGGCCCGGCTCGACAGCGGACGGGCCGGCGGGGCTTGAGCGACCAGACGGCGGGCGTGAGCCGGATTGCGCGGACGAAAGTCGGAAGGCATCCTGAAGCCGGGGGCGGCAATCCCCCGGAGGGGCGCTTGGCCTGACGCTAGCAGCAGCAACATTTACCGGGCTTTAACCCGGAAAATGATGGGCGGCATGGAATGGTAAGAATGGAACAGTTTCGCTGCTCAGCAGCAAGCCTACACGCTCGTCGGGTATGAAGCCAAGGGGCGGGACGCCCGGAGGATAGCTCAGATGTCGCGCGATCGAAATTCCCTGCAAGGCCGCCTCTGCCTGATGGCCCTGCTGTGTCTGGGGGGACCCCTCTTCGCCTGCGTCCAACCGGCCAGCCTCTCCGAGCAAGGGGTGGGACGCGTCGGTTCGCTCTCGGGCCCCCCTCGACGCGGCGTCGAAGCCTCGCTGATCAACGAGGGGGGACCGGTCTTCGCCGAGGTGCCGGTCCCGGCCCCAACCGGCGCGGTCGCGCCGCTGATCAACGAAGGCGGTCCAGTCTTCGCCGTTCCTGGCCGGGTGGTCTTGCCGGCTTATTTCCGGGGACGCCCGGCAGACCTCAACGTGAGTGCCGAGCAGCTCGGAGGCGCCAAGATTGCCTCCGTCCGTCCTGCCAGTGTGCAATCCGACGGGCGCTTCGAGTTGCTGGTGCCACGCGGAGAAGGGGCGTTCATGGCGACCACCGTGTTCGCCCAGGACGAATACCTGATCCGCATGCGGAGCCTCGTCAAGCCGGAGGAAGGCCAGCGGATCACGATTGACTCGACCAGCACCCTGGTGACGGCCAAGCTCGGTCAAGCGTATCAACGCGGACTGTCCCTGAACCTGGACACGCTCAACGACAGCACGCAGGCGCTGATCTCGAACCTGCGCGCCGGCATTCCTGCTGCGGAATGGCAGCGCGTGCAGCTGGATGGCGACAACCTTCACCTGGGCCGCGCCCTGAACGCGGTCACCAGCCTGCGCCCCGAACTACAAACCCAGGTGGAGGCGTGGGAAGACGTCCTCAACAGCCAACCGATGCGCCCGAAGGCCGTCTCCGCACCGGAGCCCGGTGGTCCACAACCGAAATAGTTCCGGCCTCTGATGCGCGCCTCCGCTGCCCAGTCCAGCCCCCCATGGCTGCCCTTCACCTTCCTGGCGCCACGTGCGCCGGCAGACCAGGTATCACGCCCCCATTTGCTGCAGCGGCTGGCCGAGGGCTTGCGTCCCGATAAGCGTCTGACGGTCCTGTGGGGCCCGGCGGGTCTGGGCAAATCGAGCCTGGCCGCAGACTGGCTGCGCGGCAGCGGCCGACCCGGGCTCTGGTACAACATGACACCCTTCAGCCTGGACCCCGCCCTGTTTCTGTCCAACCTGCTGGTTGGCCTCCGTCAGGTGTTCCCCACGTTTGACCCGAGCTGGGCCCCCCTGCTGGAAAGCGCCGGCTACAAGGCGGCCTCGTCTGCCGTCACCGGTAACCTGCACGAAGCCCTGGCGGAACTGGCCCCACAAGGCTTCGTGCTGGTCCTGGACTGGTGGGATGCGGCCCCGACTCCCGCCTTGCGGGTCGTGATCGAACTGGCGCTGGATCTGCTGCCGGACCACGCCCAGCTGGTGCTGGTCAGCGATCGCCCGGACACGTTGAATCACCTCCCAGCCCTGTCGCGAGAATGCGTGCTGCTGGGTCCCGACGAGCTGGCGCTCACGCCGGAGGAGCGCAGACGGCTCGGTTGGGGTGAGCCCTCGGACGGTCCGTCCGATTGGCTCGACTGGCGCTGGCGACTCTGGTGTCAGTCGCAGGGGGTCGCGCCCGGCGCGTCCCTGCCCCCGCCCTGGGACAGGGTGCTGGCCGCGGCGGCCCACCTGCCCTGGGTCGAGCCCGCCATCTGGCACAGCGTGGCCGACCCGATCTCCCCCTGGCCGGCCGCCGTGACCTGGCCCCCCATCCTGATGCCGCTCGAATCGCCGCACCCCCTCTGGCTGGTGCACCCGGCCGCGCGAGATCGGTTCGGGCAGACCCTGTCGGAGACGGATGCACGAGAAATCGCCCGTCGCCTGGGCGTTTACATGACCACCATCAGTCCGCTGCACGCGGTGAGGGCGTTCATCTCGGCAGGTGATATGCACCAGGCGGAGGCGCTGGCGGCCCCGGCCGGCGAACACCTGCTCGGGGCCTACCACCATCAGGCCCTGGCCGAGTTGCTGTCGCTGTTCCCCGACGCCCACCGCGCAGGTTCCCCCCGACTCTCCTGCCTGCAAGGCGACCTCAAGCGCGTCACTGGCGCGCTGGATGACGCGATGACGCACTATCAGACCGCCGAGTCGCAGGCGCGCCATCGCCACGATGCCAGCTGGCAGGGCCGGGCCCTGGCCGGGCAGGCCGCGCTTTATGGGATCCGGGGCGATGAACGCTTCTACAAGCTCGCCACCGATGCCAAGGAGGTCCTGCCCGCCGAGGACCTGGCCGGGCGAGCGAATGCCTACAATTTGCTCGGCATCTATCACATGCAGAACAATGAGCTCCCCCTGGCCATGACGTACTTGGAGGAATCGCTGCGATTGTTCGGCTTGGCCACCGACCGCATGGGCCAGGGCAAGGTGTTGATCAATCTGGGGCTGTGTCACTCCAAGGTCGGGAAATTCGCCAAAGCGCGCGAGACCTACCTGGGCGCGATCCGCTGTGCCGAGGACTCCCTCAAACTGCCGATCCCGATGGTCTACAACAACCTGGCGCGCATCCTGCTGCTGGAGGGCAACCTCCGCGGCGCCTGGGAGGCGGCCGAGCAGGCCGGCCACCTGGCCAACCAACTCGGCAGCGGCCGCGACCTGGCCCATGTCGAGTGGACGCTGGGAGAAATCAACGCCCAGCGGGGCGATTGGCCCAAAGCGACCCTCTACTTCGAATCATCGCGCCATACCGCCAGTGAACACGGGGACACGCTGGCCCAGGCCAATGCCCTGGCCAGCCAGGCCGAAGTGGCGATGCATCAAGGCGCCTGGACGCGGGCCGCCGACCTGCTCGCGCAGGCCCGAGAGCTGCGCGGCTTGCCGCTGAGTGACCCGGCCAGCTTCAACCTGGCCGAGGTGACCGCCCGCCTGCACCTGGAACTGGGCGAGGTTCAGCTGGCGGAAGACCTGCTGAACCCGATTCATCGCTACACGGAGCGCCACGGCTTTCACTATTTTCAGACCATGGTCGAGTTCGCCCTGGCCCGCATCCAACAGGCTCGCGGCGACACCCAGGCCGCCAACACGCTCTTTCATCAGGCCTGCAAACGCGCCGAGGAATATGATTTCGCGCACCTCAAGCAGCTGGAGAGCCGCAGCTTTCACGAACGCGTGCGGATCGTCCCGCAAGCGGATCAAGCCCTGCACTCGGTGCTGACCGTGCGCGCCTTCGGGCAGGTCGAGGTGCGGGATGAGCACGGCAAGCCCATTGAAGCCTTGATGACCTCCAAGAAGACCCAGCAGTTGCTGCTCCACCTGATGCTGCATCGCCGCGGCCTGACCCGCGAAGAACTCTCCGCCATCTTTGGCCATCAAGGCGATTCACGTTCGTCGGCGTCTTTGATGCTCGTCTCGCGCCTGCGGCAGGCCCTGCAGCCTGACCTCGACAAGCATCAGACCTCCCGCTTCATTCTGCTGCGGGACGGCCGCTACACGTTCAATTTCAGTCTGCATTACAGTTTCGACGCGGAAGAATTCCTGTACCTGTCGCGCCACGCCTTGGAGCCTCAGCTGAAGCCTGAGGAGCGCCAGGCATCGCTGAGTCGGGCGCTCGAGCTCTATCGCGGTCCCTTTCTGTCGTCCTGTGACGACGACTGGTGCGTGATCGAGCGGGAACGCTTTCGCCAGATGGCCCAGCACGGCTACGAGACGCTGTTCGAAACCTTCCTGGCCCGTCAGGACGCCAAGGAACTCCTGCGGGTGGCCGAACAGGCGCTGAAACACGATGTGCTGCACGAGAACGCGCACCGGGCCAAACTGATCGCCCTGGCCCGCCTGGGCAAGCGCGAGGAGGCCCTGCGCCATTTCAAGCGCACCGAGACGCATCTGGCCAAGAAATTCGGGCTGGAACCCGGTGAGGCCTTGAAAACCACGTTTCAGCGCCTCATGCGCGGCCAGCGTTTCGAGGGCGAGCGCCTGACGAGCGAAGAGTTCAGCGCGTGACCGCGATCGGCATCTGCCGGCGCAACTCGCGACGTCTCACCGAACTGCCGGGCTCTTCGTCACCCAGCAACTGGAAGTACGCCTGATAAGCCTCGATACTCGATCCGAAGACCCCGTCCATGGCCACGGCCAGGCGCTCGGCCAGCTCCACCCCTTCTAACGGTTCGAGCAGCTGACTGGCCAGGCGCCGGCCCCAACCGGTGGCGCCATACTTGTGACGTTCCACGAACACGTTGCGGACGCGCTCCAGTCGCGTGGTCGCGTAGAGCAGGCCCGATTGCCGCAGGTATTGCAGGTCGTTGCGCAGCGCCCCGGAATGTTCATCCGAACCGTAGCTGGCGGGTATCCGCTCGGCCCAGATGGCCCGCACGGCCGGGTGGCCCAGCAGGGTCCAGACGGCCTCCCGTCCATCGAGGTACAGACGCGCCTCATCCAGCGCCGCTTCCAGACGATTGAGCGCCGCGTAGAGCGTCAGAAACAGGATGTCCAGCCGCGCCGGGTCTTGGGGAAGACGATCCAGCAACTGGTCCATCACCTGACTTTCCAGCGCCAGCAGCAGGCCGAATCGGGAGCGCTCCCCGCGCCAGAATTCCTGCACCACGTGTTCCGCCTTCTGAGGCGTCATGGAGGGATCGATGCGACGATAGCGCGTCACCCAGTCCGAAAAATCGTCCTCGGACATCCGGAACGGTTCGTCCGGCGGCGTGTAGACCTGGATCGCGGTGGCCTCCAGCGAGGCCGTGATGATGCCACTCACCATCGGCAGATCGGTCAGGCGGCCGTGCCAGGGCACGTGGCCGACCCGCTGGGTGCGCAGCGGCGACACCGGGGGGCTGACCCGCGCGATGTCGATCAGCAACGGGCGTTCGAGGGCCCCTTGCAAGCGCTCTTGGAGCGGCCGCGAGACGCTACCCTGGCGTTGATGCAACGATTGCAGCGCGTAGCGGGCAGCCGGAGACAGCAGCGGGAAGTCGAAGGCCTCCACCAACTCGAACGGGGGCCGCCCGGCCACGAGATCCGCCAGCGCGCCCCAGGCCCGGGGCGCCCGTTCCCGCAGAAAATGCTCCATGTCGACGTCCTGGCCCTCGTTGGCGACCTGACGAAAGCGCGCCTGAACGAGCTCATCCGCGTTCACCAACGCCTCCCGGATGGCCTCGGCCAGCAACAGGTCACCGAGGCGCGACAACGGGTTGTTCTGGACGTTGGAGATCAGCTGGTAACGCGCGGCCAGCAACTGGGCGGCAATGTAGGTGTGCGTCGCGCTCAGCACCAGGCCGTGCTGGGCATCCAACGCCCACAGGTTGCGCAGGGACTGGAGATCGATGCCATGCGCGAATCCGCAGTAATAGTTATCGCGAATCACGTAATCGATGCGGTCGGCATCGATCTCGCCGTGCGTCAGCAAATTGAGGTCCCGACGCGGGTGTTCGCCCGTGGCCAGGGCGGCGAGTTCGGCCCGGTCGATGTGTCGGTAATCGGGATGCCGGCTGAGAACCTCACCAATCTCAGGGTCGTGTAGCAGCAGGTCGCGCGTGTAGTCCTCGTGGTCGAGGTAGTCGTCCAGAAAATGAAGACCGGGCTTGCCGGCGTAGCGCCGGGCCGCGTCTTCCAGAGAATGGGAATAGGGACGATGGCCGAGGTCGTGGCAGAGGGCCGCCAAGCGCAGCAGGCGCTTTTCCTGGTGGGCGAAGATGGGCAGGTCACCCGCAATCAGCCAGGCCGTGTGCATGGCCCCGATCATGTGCTCGAAGCGCGTGTGATGCGCCCCGGGGTAGATGACATAGGCCATCCCCATCTGGCGAACCCCCCGCATGCGGGCCAAGGGGCGGGTCCGCAGGAGGTCCCGCTCGCACGCGGTCAGGGGAATCAAACCGTGAATGGGGTCGCGGATGGAACTGGTGAAATGCAAACTCACGGGCAGGCTCCGGGCAGGGCGCCAGCCGATGGACAGCGACGCCCGCCGTAAGGCTACCACGCGCGCCTGCCGGCCGCTGTGACGGGCCGGACCGGCAGCGGGGAACCGCTCGAAAGAGGCCCGAGCAGACGGCCACCGCAGGCGCTGCCGCCCGGTCGGGCCCCATGCTAAAATGACCCTACGGGGCGCACGTTTCCCGCCCCCGACACCCGAGGAGATACGCCGTGAGTGAACTGAAAATCGTGGCCTACATGAAGCCCGTCTGCGGTTGGAGCAACGGAGTCCGGGCCGTGTTCAGCAAGTATGGTCTGGCCTACGAGGACAAAGACATCATCAACAACCCGGCCAACTACCAGGAAATGGTGATGAAGAGTGGCCAACCGCTTCAACCCTGCGTGGAAGTGAACGGCACGATGCTGGCTGATGTCAGCGGGGAAGAAGTGGAAGCCTACCTGCTCCAGCAGGGGCTGGTGCAAGCCGCTGGGGCCCACGCCTGAGGGCGATTCAAGCTTCGGAACAGGACGGCGCCGTGGGTCCTCACTCGGACTGGCGGCGCCGTTTCAGTTCTTCCAGCCGGGCCTGCAAGGCGGATCCCCTGCGCAAGGTGGCCGCCCCACCGGCAGACGTCTCTGGCACAGGCTCCGCCACGGGCTGCGCCACCGGTTCGACCGGCGCCCGCTCCCGCCGCGGCAGCACCAGCTTCGCCACCGCGGCGGGAGGGGGCATCTCGGCCATCAAGGGCACCAGCACGTCCTGCACGAAGTCCGATTCCGGTTCCGCTTCCGGATGCCGCTTGGGCGCGGGGGCTTTGGGCCGCGGCGCGGCCGGCGCCACTTTCTTCCCGCCGCCGGCAGATTTCCGACCGCGCGTGGCGGGCCGGTACTCGAGCAGATCGCCGATGCCGCAACCCAGTTCCCGGCAGAGGGACTCGAGCAGGGACAAGCTGAGGCGGTCCGGCACCTCGTGACGAACCCGAGAGAGATAATTCTCCCCGATGTTCATCCGTCGAGCCAGGTCACGCCCCTTGACGTTGTGAGCCTGCATCCAGGCATCCAGCTTCCACTCGATCACGGTCCCCACCTTCGACTCGACCGGTGCGACTCTTCACGGCGCGTGCATATTTCCACGCGCGGCACATTATGACAAGCATTCGAGCGACTGGCAACCCTGGGGCCGCTGGCCCCGGACAGGCGCCGTTTGATACGATAGCGGAGTCATGCCCGCATCCGGCCGCCCCTCCCTCTCAGGCCCCCCCCTGCCTGCCGCCCCCCTCTGGCTGAGGGTCTTGCAGGTGCTGGGCGTGGGACTGTCGATCGCCAGCCTGATGGTCATCTACCTCCCGGACCTGCCGCTGGTGGGACGCGTGTTTTACCCGTTCCATTACCGGACCGAGGTCGAAAAGCAAGCGCGGGCCTTTGGCATCGACCCCCTGTTCGTGGCCGCCGTGATCCGTCAGGAAAGCGGTTTCCGGGCCGATGCGCGCTCCCGGGTCGGCGCCGTCGGCCTCATGCAGCTCATGCCACAGACCGCCCGCTGGGCTGCCGGCCAGATGGGCATCAAGGGCTACCGAGACGACCAGTTGGAGCGACCGGCCACCAACATCCGCATCGGCTGCTGGTACCTCAACTACCTGTTCCAACGCTTTCAGGATCCGGCCAAGGTGCTGGCCGCCTACAACGGCGGCGAAGGCAACGTGACCTTCTGGGGCAGCTTGAAGGGTGAACCGCTGGCGTGGGCCTACCCGGAGACCCAGACCTACGTGACCCAGTGCCTGCGCGCCTACCGACGTTACCACGACCTGTACGGGTCCGCCCCCGGGCGGTCTCAGCCCTGATGGCCCGTCCCGAAAAGCTAGCGGACGCGCTGGGAAAAGCGCTGCCAGGAATGGATCTGGCCCAACGCCAGCGGGAGAGCGTGGCCATGGCGCTTTGGCCGGAAGTGGTGGGCCCCACGACGGCCGCCAAGACCCGCCCGCTTCACGTGAATCGGGGGGTGATGAGCGTCAAGGTCATCTCCGCCCCCTGGGCCCATCAGCTCAATCTCATGAAGCCGCAGTTGTTGAAAAGTCTCGCCGCTCGCGTGGGTCGGGGCGTGATCGAGGACCTGCGCTGGCGCGTGGGCGCTTTGACCACGGGCGCGGACGAGCCTTCCCAGGAGCCGCACTCGCCGCACACGCGGCGCCTGCGCCAGGCCCTTGCGAGCCTGGCCTCGCTCCCACCGGCCACGATCCGGGCGGTCGAGGTCCAGGTCGCCCCGATTTCCGACCCGCAAGTGGCCCGCCGCGTGCGGGACGTGCTGCTGCGCCAGCGCCAGCACCAGCAGGCCCTACTGCAAGCCGGCTGGAAACCCTGTCAGCGCTGCGGTGCCCTGCACGCGGGCGATGATGCGCGCACTCCTGCGCACTGCCCTCCCTGCGCGTTGCTGCACTGAACGTGCGACACGTTACAGCGTGGCCACCCTCGGGCCTGCTAGGCTGCGGTGCGACACCGTTGCGGCGTTTGCCCAGGAATCCTGGCCTGTCACACTTGGGTGCCCGCGGGGTATAGTTGGGTTGAAGACACGGTCCTCAGTTGTCACGGCCGCGCTGAGACGTGTCGGGAGCTCTTGATGTCGAAGATCATCCTCTCAGGAGACCTGGGTAGATTCAGACCTGAAATGCTGGTTCGGATCCTCGAATCGATCCGAGCAGATGTGATCGTGACCCTCGAGAGCGCTTCCACCGGCCAGATCACGGTGCTCCAAGGCAAGGTCGTGGGAGCCGCCCAACCGCCCAACAAGGGCATGGAGGCGCTCAAGGAGATGGTGGGCTGGAACACCGGCACCTTCACGGTGCGTGACATTTCGGGCACCCAGACCAGCTCGATGGTGCGCAGCCCAGACATCATGAACTTTCCTGACAACGCCAGCATCTTCCGCGCCATGATGTCGTTGCGGGGGGGAGGGGGAAGGCCGCCGGGCGCTCCGCCCCAAGCGCCCAGTGCGCCACCGCGTCCCATGCCCCAAGCGGGCCCAGGCCCGGGTGGCCCGCCACAAGGCGCCCCGGCCCCGCGCCCGATGGCAGCGCCCGCCCCATCCACCCGTACCACCATCGCGGGGCCCAAGATCGGTCCGCTGGCCAAGATTCCCCACCTCACGGACAAGGGGCGCACCACCGTCAAGAGTTTACAGGCCAACTTCGCCCGCGGCGTCAACGTGGAAGGCGACAAGTGGCGCGTGTTGATGAAGTGCAACGGCGAAAGCAACCTCTACCAGATTGGTGAGGAAGTGAGCATCCTCGGCGATCGCCTGATGAAGGCCACCAAGGAACTTCAGACCGAGGCGCTGATCAGCTTCGACAGCATCGACGACCAGTCCGCCCAGCGCCTGACGGGGAACTTCAAGTTCGGCGAGTACATGATCGCCAAGGGGCACATCACCCAGGTGCAACTCGAGGCAGCCCTCCAGCGTCAGCAAGAACTGGCGCGCAAGGGGCGGTACATGTGGCTGGGCGAGATCCTGGTGGAAATGAACTACGTGCGCCCGAGCCAGGTCCAGGAAGCGCTGGCCTACCAGAAGCGGGTCAAGAAGTAGCGTCCCGGAGGCCGGGACAAAGGCGCTATAATCGAGGGTTCACTCCCGACACTGGTGGCGGTGATGGCGAAACCCTCCGGTACCTACACCCCCATGATGGCGCAGTTTTTGGCGCTGAAACAGCAGCAGCCCGACGTGCTGCTGCTCTACCGCATGGGCGATTTTTACGAGACCTTCTTCGACGATGCCCGCATCGCCGCGACGGAACTGGAACTGACGCTCACGAGTCGCGACGGCGGGCCGGACGGGCAGCGCATTCCCATGGCCGGCGTGCCGCATCACGCCCTCGACAACTACCTGCCGCGCCTGATCGCCAAGGGCTACCGGGTCGCCATCTGTGAACAGATGGAGGATCCGGCCAAGGCCAAGGGCCTCGTGCGCAGGGAGATCGTGCGGGTGGTCACGCCAGGCACCCTGCTCGAAGCCGGGCTGCTGCGAGACAAGCAAAACAATTTTCTGGCCGCGGTGGTGGCCGGGCCACGGGGCTACGGACTGGCCTGGTGCGATGCCTCGACCGGGGAGTTCGCCACCAGTGAATGGCCCGATGCCCAGCAGGTGCGACACGCCCTGGAACGCCTGGCGGCGGTCGAGTGCCTGGTCCCGGTGGAGGTGGCCAAAATTGGCTGGGTCGCCGCCCCGGAACGTCGACTGAGCGTCAGTCAGCTCGGCTTCGAGTGGGCAGCCGCGCTGCCGCCCGAACTGGCGCTGACGCCGCGCCCCCCTGCCGACTTCTCCCCGGAGGCCTCTCGGCGGGCCCTGATGACCCAGTTCGGCACCGTGAGCCTGGAAGGCTTCGGCTGTGCTCAGATGCCCCTGGCGATCGCCGCAGCCGGTGCGATCGTGACCTACATGCAAGACACGCAACGGGCCCAGCTGCCCCTCTTCTCGCGCCTGCGGACGGTGCAGGAAGAGCGCGCCCTGGTGCTCGACAGCCAGACCCGGCGTCACCTCGAACTGACCACCACCGCCCGCGACCAGAGCAGCCGCGGCTCGTTGCTGCACCTGCTGGACCGCACCCGCACGTCGATGGGCGGACGGCGTCTGCGCGCCTGGTTGCTGGCGCCGCTGACGGAGTTAGAGGCGATCGCCGAACGACACGAGGCCGTGGCCGAACTGGTTCAGCAACCGGGTCTCCAGCGGGCGCTGAGTGACCAGCTGGCACGGGTGCGGGACCTCGAACGCCTGGCCGCCCGGGTGGCCGCGGGCTCGGTCAATGCCCGCGAGCTGCGGGCGCTGGGGGAATCGCTGGCGGCCTTGCCCGCCCTGGCCGACCTGACGGTGGGTTGCCAGGCCTCGCTGCTGTCGACGTTGGCCAGTCAACCCCCAGAGCTGGCTCCGCTGGCTGATCGGATTCAGGCCACCCTGGTCGACGCCCCGCCCATTTCCATCACCGAAGGCGGGCTGATCCGGCCCGGCGTCAACGCGGCGATCGACGAGGGGCGGAGCGTGCTGGAGGGCGACCAGGCCTGGCTGACCGCCTTCGAAGCCGAGGAACGTTCACGCACCGGCATCAAGAGCTTGAAGGTGGCCTACACCAAGGCCTTTGGCTACTACATCGAGGTGACGCACGCCAATCGGCAGCTGGTCCCGGAGGACTACCAGCGCAAGCAAACGCTGGTCAACTGTGAACGTTTCGTGACCCCAGCCCTGAAAACGCGCGAAGCCGCCATTCTATCCGGGGAAGAAAGTCTCTGGCACCTCGAATACGAGTATTTCGTGGCCCTGCGGGAGGCCACGAACGCCTTGGTGCCGGCAATTCAGTCCGTCGCGAGCAGCGTCGCAACGGTCGATGTGCTGCTGGCCTTTGCTGAGCTGGCCAGCGAACGACACTACGTTCGACCGACGATGAGCGCCGGGACGGCCGTCACGATCGTGGGGGGGCGTCATCCGGTTGTCGAGGCCGCCTTGCCGACGGGCACCTTCGTGCCCAACGACCTGGCCCTCGATGCCGCCGAAGCCCCCCTGATGATCCTCACGGGCCCCAACATGGCCGGCAAGAGCACCTTCATGCGGCAGCTGGCCCTGATCGTGATCATGGCCCAGATGGGGGCCTTCGTGCCGGCTGAGGCCGCGCAGATTGGCGTGGTGGACCGCATCTTCACCCGGATCGGAGCCGTCGACGACCTGTCCACCGGACAGTCCACCTTCATGGTCGAGATGAATGAAACCGCCAACATCCTACACCACGCCACGCCCCGCTCGTTGATCCTGCTGGATGAGATCGGACGCGGAACCAGCACGCTCGATGGCCTGTCGATCGCCTGGTCCGTGTCGGAACACCTGGCCAACCAGGTGCGTGCCCGCACCATCTTCGCGACCCACTACCACGAACTCACCAGCCTCGCGCTCAGCGAAACCGGCGTGCGCTCGTACCGGGTGCTGGTCGAGGAAAGTGAGGACGAGGTGATCTTCCTGCGAAGGGTCGTTCCTGGAGGAGCGGATCGCTCCTATGGCATCGAGGTGGCCCGACTGGCCGGACTGCCCCCTGAGGTGGTGGGACGGGCGCGTCAGGTGCTCCAGGCCCTCGAGAAGAACAACAAACTGGCCGAAAGCCTGCGTCGGACGCTGACCTCCGAGGCCCTGCAGGTGCACCAATTGCCGCTCTTCTCATCGCGTTCCTGAACGGGAGACTCTCCACATGCTGCTCGCCTCGATCCCGGTTGTCCTCGCGTCGGTGATGCTGCTGGCGACGCTGGTGCTGCTGCTGGACCAGACCCTGGCCATCCTGGCCGGGACGGCCCGCGCCGGCCACCTGTTCTGGGTGTTTGCCCTGTCAGCCTTGATATTGAGTGGAATGGGACTCTCCAGCAGCTTGCGCGCCCGCGGCATGCACGAGGTGGCGGAACCTCTGGCGGCCCTCAAGGTCGTCTCGGTCGAGGCCCTGCGCGCCAACCCGGCCGACTGGAAAGACACCCCGATCGTGCTGCAGGGCCGCGGGGTTTGCCTGGATCCCCCCCCGAGCACCCAGATGGAGCTCGCCAAGCGCCTGATTCAGCAACAAGGCACCCCGATACCACCCGCCCTGCAATCCCCACCGCGCGCCCTGGCGTCGCGCGTGAAGGTCCAGGGAGAGGAGGAGGTCGAGGGGGAGGAAAGCGACTATGTGCGTGATGTCGATTTCGGTGTGGAACAGGACGCCAATCGCTTCAAACTGGGCGATGCCGCCAGTAACGTCCAGGTCGAACCGGATGGCTACCAGGTGGTGCCGGCTGGCGCACCCGACGTTCAACAACTCGACTCGGGGGAATACAGCCCCGTCGTCTCACGCAACCTGCTCGACCGGGAGACGCGCTGGGTGATTCCCTGCGACAGCCAGGTGTCCCTGACCGGCATCGTGCGGGAGGCACCACCGTTTCTGACGCTCGAACCGCTCCCCCCGGCCCTGTGTATCCTGACGGATCGCCCCTGGGACTCGGTCCTGAAAGCGATGCGCGAACAGGCCGACCGTCAGACCGTGGTCGCCTGGGCCTGGCTGGCCTTTGCCCTCCTGTGCTCGGGGCTGACGCTCTGGTTCGGCCGCGCCAGCGCACGGCAAACCTGAGCCCCGTCGCCCGCCCCCCTGATCTGATAAAATAGGACCATGTCTTCCGAATCGCTCGACCCTGCCGGTCTGCCCCTTTCCCCTGCGGGGCCCGCCCTGGCCGCCGACAAGCCCTCCATGCGCCTGTCGAGCATTTCCTGCGTGATGCCGGCCTACAACGAGGAAGACATCATCGGCAAGGTGGCCCTGGATGCGGCGGCTTACCTGGCCAGCGTGTCGGATGATTACGAGGTGCTGGTCGTCAACGACGGCTCCAAAGATCGGACGGGTGAGATTCTCGATGCCCTGCACGCGGAAAATGCTCGCATCGTGCCGATTCACCAAGCCAACAAGGGCTATGGGGGAGCCTTGCAGGCCGGCTTCGCCCGCGCTCGGAAGGACTACGTGTTCTTCATGGACTCGGACAACCAGTTCGACATCCGAGAACTCGACAAGCTGATCCCGCGCCTGAGAGAGGTGGATGTGGTGCTCGGCTACCGCGAAAACCGTCAGGATCACCTCGGACGGAAATTCAACGCTTTCGGCTGGCGCTGTCTGGTCGATCTGTTGTTCGGCCTTGGCGTGCGAGACATCGACTGCGCCTTCAAGATCTTCAAGCGGGACAAGCTGCAAATGGCGATGCCCGAGAGTCAGGGGGCCATGATCAACACCGAAATGCTGGTCAAGCTCAAGCGGCGTCGCACGCCCTGGGTCGAAGTGCCCGTGTCGCATTACGCCCGGGTGGGCGGCAAGGCGACCGGAGCCAATTTGAAGGTCATCCTGCGGGCCTTCGGCGAGCTCTTCAAGCTCCACGGCAAGCTCAAGAACTTCTGAGCGACGGAGAGAACCCGATGTTCCCGCTCGATACGGCCGTGCCCGCTTACGCGCTGGCCCACGTGGGTTTACTGGCCGGCATCGCCTTGATCGTCCTGCGTCCATTTTCGCCCGGTGTCCTGGTGTCGGCCGGAAGCGCGCTGGCTTACGTGGCCTACGCCGTCTCCATGAGCCCGGTCAGTCGACTGAACCTGGCCTGGCCGGCGGGCGTGGTGCTGGCCCTGGCCGCACTCTCCTGGCTGGCGCCGCGCTGGTCGGCACGCCTCGGCGTGCTGTACGGCTTGCCCAACCCCCGCGTGGTGATGGGGTCCTTTTTCGGCATGGTGCTGTTTGCGCTGTTGTTTCGCGGCGGTCTCTTCGTGCAGGTGGCCGGCTTGCTGGTGGGCTCCCTGGTGGCCGCCTGGGGACAACCCCGGGCCACCTTCCGCACGGCCTGGCAGGCGGGTCCCGTGGCGTTTTACACCATGCTCGGGCCCCGTGGTTTCCAGTTGCTGCTGGCCCTGCTGCTGGCAGATGTGGCCATCCAGTACCTTCTGCATCGCGTGGGCCTGGCCAGCCTCTCGCTCCACCTCTGACCCCATGGGGCGAAAGGGCCGGATTTCAGCCGATGCGAGCCCCTCGGTCCTGCTGGTGCGGCACGCCCTGCAAGCCAGAGGCCTCAGCCAGACCGAACTGGCCAGCGCCGCAGGGCTGACCCGGGACCACCTGTCACGGGTGCTGCTCGGGAAGGTCTCGTTTCCTCGCTCCCGCGACACGTTGCATGCCCTGGCCGCCGCACTGGGACTCGATCCGCTCGACTTTCCCGAGTATCGCCATCAGCTCGATGTCCTGCCCGCCTCGACCCGCCGTCTGATCGCCCACCTGAAGGCGAAACAGATCACGCAGGCCGAATGGATTCGCCGCATCGTGCCGCATTACAGCGAGGGGCATCTGCAGCTGGTGTTGCGCGGTGGCACGCCCTTCCCGAGAGACCCGGAGGCGATCGCGCGCTTCGCCGCTGCGGCCGAAGCGGACCCGCTGATGTTCGCCGAGTATCTTCCGCTCGACCACTGGCGCGATCGCCTCGAAGCCGCGGCCCGGCGGGTGCTCCCGGAAACGGACGCCGCCACCTTCTGCGCGTTGCTGAGCCGGCTGGCCGGTGGCCTGGCAGCCGCCGAGGAAGCGGCAGACCCGTTTGCCGAACGCTTGCTGCAACACTTCCTGCAGCGAACCTTCAACCCCGCGCCGGCGTCCGATCCGGAGCTCGATGACGCGCTGACCTATCTGCCTCCCTTCGCCCAGTATCAGCCCGAGATGCAGGCCGTGCTGCGCGCGATACACGCGCAACGCCTCGACGTCGCGAGGCTGAGCGCCCTGACGCACATCGAGGCAGACACGCTGTTCGCCCTGCTGAACGGTCAGGTGAAATTGAAGCCCGGCCCGATCCGCACCGCCCTGTATTCCGCCTTGGCGCTGCCGACCGACGCAGCGGGGCCGACCCCGGAGCCCACGTGACAGCCGCAACCCAGGAGGCCGCATGGCACGCATCTTGATGGCCGATGACGACCGCCCCTTCGCCCGCATGGTGGCGCGCTTGCTTGAGACGGCTGGCCACCGGGTGCAGCTGGCCCACGATGGGGAAAGTGCGCTGGCGGCCATCCGCACGTTTGAACCCGACATGCTGCTGCTCGATGTGGCGCTGCCCCTGCTGCGTGGGGACGCGATCGCCCAGCGCACCCAGCTGCCGATCCTGTTCGTGAGCGGGCGCGATCTGGACCGGGTGGCCGCCATTGAGCGCGCCAACGTGCGCCGTCTGACCAAACCGGTCGACCTGGATGACATCCTGAGAGAGGTCAATGACCTGCTGGCCTGGCGCGACGGCTAGGGCGCGTCCACCGCGCTCCGAGAGGGCGGCGCGGGCAGCAAGGCCCACTTTCTACACGGAGGAGACATACTCGCCCGTGGCGGCCGGGGCCCCGGGCAACCAGACCCTGGCCTCCGTGCCTCCCTCAGGGCACGACAGCAACTCGATGCGACCCGAATGTTCCGCGACCAGGGCGGCGGTGCGCCAGAGGCCCAGGCCACTGCCATGTTGATGGGCATCCCGGGGCCCATATTTCTCGAATGGCGCGCTGCGTCGCTCTGCCGGTAAGCCAGGCCCGGTGTCGCGGATACACACACGCAAGCCTTCACGCTCCGTGTAGATATCGACCTTCACCTCACCCTCCAGGGTGTATTTCAATGCGTTGTCGAGCAGATTTTGAAACACCTGGTTCAAACGCCGCGCATCCCCCCAGGCGGGCGGCAAGGTCTGCCAGGACGCCACCTCGGCGTGCAGCCCAAGCCCCTTGGCTTCCGCCAGCGGTGCCATGGCCCTGAGCAACCCTTGAAGCAAGCCGGCCAGCGGGACCGGCTCGCAACGCAGCGACAACTTGCCCGCTTCGAGAGAGGCCGCATCGAGGATGCCGTCGATCCGCGTCATCAAAGTGCGCGTGCTTTGCAAGACCCCCTCGAGCGCCTCCTGCTGCGCGTCATTGAGCGGACCGACCAGGCCACGCAACAGGCCCTGAACGCCAGCCAGGACCGACCCCAACGGGGCACGCAGGTCGTGGCTCTCAGCCTCGAAGGCGGCCTGACGAGCCCGGTCATAGGCCTGCAAGGCGCTCAGGGCCGTGTCCTTCTCAGCCAGCAAGCGCAGGTGGGCCGTCTGCTGATCCATCTGGCGACGCAGGGCGGCCAGCAAGCGAGCCGTATCGAGCGCGACGGCGGCCTGTCCGGCGATCGCCTCGAGCATCCGAACATCCTCGCCATCGAAGTCGCTCAGCCCCGCCCGGCTGTCGACGTAAATCACGCCGTGCAGCGTCGTTCCCACCACGATGGGAACGCACATCACCGATCGCAGGGCCAGCGCCTCGACACTGGCACCGGGCTGCCAGACGCCAACCTGCCCGGTATCGACCAGACATTCCGACACGCGCGACGCCAGCACCCGGGACACGATCGAATGGCTGTAGGGGAGGTCGGCCGCCCCCCGCCATACGCGCCAATCCGCTGTCCCGGCATCCAGCAGCAGGAGCAAACAGCGCTCGGCCCGGGTCAATTCCAGGCTGTATCGCTGCACGCGCTCCAGCACCCCATCCGGGTCGCGGGCCGTTCCCAGGGCCGTGGCAAGCTCCAACAGAATTTCCAGGTGGCGCGCGCGCCAGGACGGCGTGGCGCTGGCCTGGTCCCGCGCCAACGCCGCGCGCAGGGGGTGGGCCAGGAAGCGCTGACGGCCCGTCGGGGTGAGGTCGACCAGCACCCCCTGCAGGCGCTGCCAAGCGCCTTCCCGCTCCGCGAGAGAAGCCCCCCAAACCCGAGCAGCCAGGGCCTGCCAGATCGGGCCGGCCTGCTCGTCCGGCACGACGCGCAAGCCCCCTCGGGGCTCTCCCGCCCCTGCATCGAGCGTCACCGCCAGTTCCAGTTGCAGGCGCAGCAGGCCCGCCTCGTCCGCCCCCGCGAGCGCTTCGTGCCAGCAGGCCTCAGCCCGGGAACGGTCACCCTCCGCCAGGGCCAACCAGCCGGACAAACGCTGAAACTGAACCCTTTCGAGGCTGTTCAGGGGATCTCCGAGGTCGGCCTGAAGCTCTGACAGGCCAGCCCGTGCCCGCGCGAGGTCACCGGCATGCAGGGTCGCCTCGATCCAGACCACCCGAGCCTCACGCTGCCATTCCCGTCCCCCCGCCGTCTCGATCTGGGCCAGGGCCAGACCAGCGGCACGTCGGGCCGCCTCGAAGTCGCCCAGCCAGAGATGGCGCTCTGCCTCCATGACCAGGCCAAACTGACGCACGTAGGGGCTGTTCAAGCTGGTTTCCAGCTCGTGCGCGCGGGCGAGGCAGCGGTCCATGCGCCCCCAGTCGCCCACCTGGGCCGCCAGCAAGCTCGCCGCCCGACTGACAAAGGCCGCCAGGAAATCATAATGGTCGTCACGGGCGATTTTCCCAGCCCGTTCCAGGGCGCCGTCAGCCGTCTGAAGACGCCCCTGTGCCAGATCGCACAGCGCCAGATTGAGCCAGGCCAGGCCTTCCTCCGACCGGTAGCCCACCTCGGAGGCGACCAGGCGATTCCGTTCGAAATGGTCGCGGGCCTCGTTGAAACGCCCCAGGCCCAGGCAGGCGTTGCCGAGCAAGTTCAGAGAATCGACCCGGGCGAACGGGTCATCGCCGCGCTCCCGGATCACCAGGGCGGCCTGCAAATCGCGAAAACCGCCGGAGACGGTGGCCGGCTCTTCCACCGCGAGAGAGCCGAGGAAGGACAGGGCTTCAGCCTCGAAGGACGGCTGGCCCAGGTGCTGGGCCTGGCGCAACAGGTCGCGGTAAAGGCCTTCGCTGATGCGCCGCTGCCCCGCCATAAAACGCGTCCTGGCCAGTGCCGACAGGGCGCGTAGATATTCTTCCGGCGCCGTCGTCTCTCCCAGGATCGCGATCGCCGCCTGGTAATGCTCGGCGGCTTGCCCTAATTCCTGTCGTAACTGACGACTCTTGCCCAGCGAGGTCAGCACCCGCCCCCGCGTCAGCGCGTCGAGTGGATGACGCAGGGCGGCCTCATAGGAGGCGATCGCGCGCGGACAATCCCCCTGAACCCGCCGCGCATCCCCCAGCCGGATCCGCAATGACTGGGCCAGATCGGACCCTGCGACCTCGCTGGCCAGTCCTGCGAGTGCCGACAAGCCTCGCTCCGCGTGCAGAATGACCGCGTCGTAAGCCCAGACCCGCGCTGCGGCCTCGGCGGCCCGGGCAGACCAGGTCAACGTCGCCTGAGGGTCGTCCGCCCGCGCGAGCAAGGAAGCCAGACGATGTACGAACGCCAGCGACGCACGCCGCTCGCCGTCGGCGGCAGCCAACAGGACCTTGGCCAGCTCGCCTGAGCGACGGGCGTACTCGGCCTCCCCGAGCCAGTGCTCGATCCAGTCGCGCCACCAGCCGACCACGAAGCCTACCTCGCTGCCGCGGTCCTCCAGCAACCGGCGGGCCCACAGCCGCTGCCAGTCGAGCGGCCAGGCGGCCGGGAGCAAACGCGTGCCCGCCAACCATTCCTCGTGCGGGCAACGACCGCCGTGCACGGCCAGCAGCACCATCAGTTCCTGCTGCGCCTGACTCAGCTCGCGCCAGGCGTCTCGGAACAAGCCGTCGACGCTCGCGGGTAACCTGGGCGCCACGCCCGCCTGAGGGCGCAGCATCTGCCACACGGCCTGGCGAAGCCAGGCCGGCCGCCCACCCGTGAGATCGCGCAGGGCATCGGCCCATTCGGGGGGCTCGTTCGTCCCCAGCATGGAGCCCAACCACGCGCGGGCCTGGCGCTCGTCGAAGGCTGTGAGGGCCAGGTTTTCCGCCTCCGGTAGGGGATGCGACGCGGCGACAATCCATTGCATCCGCCCCAGAGAGCTGGTCCAGGCCCCCGCGATCACCTCCCGGCTGCGCGCGTCGACCAGCTCCCAATCATCCACCAGCAAGGTCAGCAGGCGCTGTTCCGCCACCGCCGACAGCATTCGCCCGAGCAACTCGGGCAATGCCCGGGCCAGCCGGACGGGATCCTCCAAGGGCACCATTTCAGGAAAAGCCCAGGGCCACAGCGAGGCCACCAGACGGGCCAGGGGGGTGGGAAAGGACTCGGGCAGGTGAGGCACGTGGGCAACTGACCAGCGCCAGAGGGTTTCCAGCAGGGAATAGGGAGATTGGTGAGCCGCCCCCCGCAGCAGTAGCGCGGGCAGGCCCTCGCGACGGAGGCTGACGTGGCATTCCCGCAAACAACGGGATCGTCCGGAACCCCGCTCACCCGACCAGCAGACCACCCCTCGCCGCTGGCGCCTCGCCCACCAGCGGCGCCAATCCGGCGACGCGACGAACAGGCCGTCCGACAGCACGCACGGTGGCTCAGGGCAGAGGGGCAGCAGGCGTTCACGAAGCTCCCGCAGCCCTTCGAGGCGCTGGCCCGGCTCGTGGGACAGCCACCGACGAATCAGCGCGGCCAGCGCTTCGGGAAGCTCAGCCAGCTGGCGGGCCACCTGCGCCGATGACAGAGCGGCCTGAGCCCGCAGCAATTCGTCCGGCGTCTGCGCGGCGAACAGATCGGCGCCGACGGCCAGGCGGTACAGCAAACAGCCCAGGGCCCAGAAGTCAGCCGCTGGCCCGCTTGGCTCGCCTCGCAGGGTTTCCGGCGCGGCATAGCGCGGCGTGCCGGCGGCCGCCTCGGGCGGAACGGGCCAGCGAGCCGCCAGGCCCAGATCCATCAAGCGCGCCGCGCCCGTGGCATCCCGCAGCACATTGTCCGGGCTGACATCCCGATGGAGCCAGCCTCGCGCGTGCATCGCGGTCAGGGCGGCGCTCAGCTCCCAGGCGAGGCGGGCCAGCTGCGCTGGCGGCAGCACGCCCCACTCGGCAGCGGTGACAGCACCTTCATAGGCCGCATAGAGCACGAAAGGCTGGCCCCCCAGCAAACGTCCGTGGTCCAGCACCTCGACCAGATGCGGATGGGGGATGTCGGCCCCGACATTGAACTCCTGTTGCGCCTGCGCGGCACGAAGAGGGTCTGCGCCATCGAAACGCTTCAGTGCGTAGAGGCCGTCCAGCCCCGGCGCTCGCACCAGCCAGACCGTGCCCTGTCGCCCCCGACCGAGTTCACGCACCGCAGCAAAGGGCGCCAGCGAGGAATGTCCTTCCACCTCACAGCCTCCGCGTCATCACTGTTCGCTCCCTGATGACGGCGCTTGCATCAGTTCGGACCGCATCGCTGGTCCGGAGCACCGCTTGCTGTCATGACAACGATGGCCGTATACCCCAGCCAGCCAGCCCCACACCACGCGCACGCGCCCTGGCCGGAAGCGCGACGCGCCCGCCACGGGGTGTCGGCATCACATCGAAGCGCGCGCGCGACGGGCTAACCTGGATTATCCGGATCATGTCAGGTCGGAAATGATGTCCGGATCGTCACGCCGTCGTTGGTTTCCCCATGCCCCTTCACTCTCTGGCCGTTCCCCGCGTCGCGCGGGAGGCCGTCGTCCCTCATCCCCCCCGTGCCTGGCTCGGCGGGATGCTGGCTGCGTGTCTCGGGCTTACCCTCTGCCTGCCCCTGCCCGCCCCCGCCGCCGCCGTCGAAAAGACACGCGAGCACGCCATCAAGCAAAAGGCCGGGTCGACTCGACGTCCCCCCGCCCGACGCCCGGCCCCTGAGACCGATGCGCTGGCCTTGCTGGCCGACCCTCCCCCAACGCGCCAGCACCCTGGCCCCGCCCCCAGGAAAACCGGGCGGCCGAAGCCTTCAAAGGCTTCTGCAGCAGGGCAGGTGCGCCCAACCCAGGGGTTGCCGGACCGCCACCCGGCGCCGCGCCGACCAGCGGTTCAGGCAGCAGCAGCGCACAAGGACCGTCCTTCCTCGCTGAAGGCGCCGGCACGGCGGGTGGTGAGCCCGGCACTGACGTCCAACCGCCCCCCAGTCCAGCATCCCGCTCCCGTGAAGCGGGCGCCGATTCGCAGCCTGGCCCCTCGTCCGCGCGCGGTGGACCCCGTGGTGATCGAGGAACTGGCCTGGCAGAGTTTCGGTCTGGTGCTGCAGACCTCAGGTCCCTTCGAGCCAGCCATCTCGGTGCTGAGCCACCCTCATCGGTTCGTGATCGACCTGCCAGCGGCCGACTTTGGGGACACCAACCTGAAACGCACCCTGACCGTTCAGCGAGGGGGCGTGAAACAGGTGCGCATGTCCAAACAGGGCGAAGGCGTGCGGGTGGTGCTCGACTGTGAGAGCGCCCCGAACTTTCAGGTCATGCAGGTCCGGGAACGTGCGGTCCTGATCGTGGCCCAGGCGGGTCAAGAGGATCCGGCCCTGGCCCAGACGCTGGCCCGCTTCGCCCAGGCGAGCGGCGGGAACGAGGGCGAGGAAGGCCAGGAGCTTCAAGGCATCTGGAGCCGCGAGAGCGACACCCAGTTGACCCTCCACGTCGGCCTGCGCAACGGCGAAAAGCTTCGCTACCAGGTCTCGCAACCCGCTCCCGACCGCCTGCGCTTGCGCGTCCCCGGGGGGGCGTTCGAGGACAAGCTGCCCCCGCCAGGTCGCCTGCTCAAACAAATTGAAGCCAGTCGGCAGGGAGGCGTCTGGACGCTGGATGTCAGTCTGGCGGAGGGGCACTATGAACTCGCGGAACGCCGCGATGAGCAGGGCGGCATCACCTTGGTCTGGGAACGCTTGAATCCCCGCAGCCGACCGGATATGCCGCTGGTCGTGATCGACCCGGGACACGGGGGCGCCGACCCAGGCGCGATCGGACCGACGGGGCTGGCTGAGAAGACCGTCTGCCTTGAGATGGGCAAAGCCCTGGGAGAGGCGCTGAAACGCCGCGGTTACAACGTCATCCTGACCCGCAGCACCGATGCGGACGTGTTGCTGGCACCGCGCTTACAAGCGATCGACCGCCATCAGGCTGACCTTTTCATCAGCCTGCACACCAATTCCCACGTGAGCCGTGAGGCCAACGGCCTGGAGACCTACTGGCGGGAGAGTGGCTCCCGCGGCTTTGCCGAGACGGTTCACCGCACCGTGGCGACGCTGTTGCGGCGACCCGACCGCGGCACCAAACAGGATGGCCTGTTCGTGTTACGGCATGCCGTGGTGCCCTCCCTGTTGCTCGAGGCCGGTTTCATCTCGAACCCGGCCGAAGAGCGCCTGCTCCACGATGGTGGATTCCAGGCCCAGGCCGCCTTCGCGATCGCGGTGGGCATCGAAAACTTCCGGGTGGCGCCTCTGACGTGGCTGGGGCCTGCCTTTCGGATTCCGGTCTGCCCCACCGTCGCGAGTCTCGCCTGCGGGAGCGAAAAACGGTGAATTGGCGACTTTCCGGCTTTACCCCCATCCCGAAGCGCGCGCTGGCGCGGTATCATAACGTGGTCTGTCGACTCGAACGCCGCGCGGGCGCACGGCCTGTCGCGAAGTCGGCGATCGCCCTGTCGAGGCACACCCCCCCATGGAACTGAAGCAAACCTGGCAAATTTTGTGGAAGCGTCGCTGGTGGGTCGCCCTGGCCTTTCTGGCGATCGTCGTGACCACCGGTGCCATCACCTTCACGACCCCGCCGGCTTACCAGGCCGGCACCAAGTTGTTGATCGAGTCGCGCGACCGCACGCTCTCCGCCCTCGGCCCGGAGATGGCCAACCTGACGGAACTGTCCAGCCTGTCGCGCACCGGCAGCCCCCTCGACACCCAGGCCGAGTTGCTGCGGAGCGTGCCGGTGATCGCGCGGGTCATCAAACGGGTGAACCTGACCAACCCGAACACGGGCGACCTGATCAGCACGGAGGACTTTCTGGCCGCGGCCAAGGTCACGCAAATCAAGGGCACCGACATTCTGCAGATCTCCTACATCCACACCGACCCGATCGTGGCGACCCAGGTCAGCGACGTGTGGGCCCAGGTCTTCCTGGAGCAAAACCGTCAGTCCAACCGGACAGAGGCCTCCAGTGCCGCGCGTTTCATCCAGGTGCAACTGGAAAAAACCAAGCGGGACCTGGCCCAGGCGGAGCAAGCCCTGCGCGACTACAAAACCACGCACGGCGCGGTGGACCTGACCGAGGAAGCCCGCACCTCGGTCCAGACGATGGCCAACATGGAGGCTGAGCTGCGCCAGGCCGCAGCGGCCGCCAGCGAATCGAAGAGCCGGGTCAGGGCGCTCAGACAGCAGCTGGGCATGTCGGCCCAGCAGGCCATGACCTCGACCGCCATCAGCCAGGACCAGACCATCCAGAAGCTGCGTCAGCAATTGCTGGAGCTGGAAACCAGTCCGGTGCTGTCCAATGCCTCGCTCACGCCCAACCACCCTGAGGTGAAGGCTATCCAGGCGCAGATCAGCGTGATCCGGCGAGCCCTCGCGCAGGAAGCCGCCGATGTCGTTGGCAAACGTTACGGCGGCGACGGTGTTCGCTCCAACCTGGACCCGATCCGCCAGAACCTCACCAAGGAGCTGGTGGCGGCTGAAATTGACGCCCTGGGTTTTCAGACCCGGGTCGATTCGCTGTCGCGCGTGGTGGGAGGCTTCAATGGACGCCTGGCCAACCTGCCCAACAAGGAGTTGAACCTCACGCGCTTGATGCGCAATGCGTCCGTCACGGCCGAGCTCTACAAGATGCTGTTGCAACGCCACGAAGAAGCCCGCATCCAGGAAGCCATGAACGTGGGCAATGTGCGCATTGTTGAAGAGGCGGTCCTGCCGGAACGCCCGATCCGCCCCAAGAAAGCTCAAAACATGCTGCTCGCGCTGGTGGTGGGGGCGCTGACGGGCATGGGGTTGGCGCTTTTCCTGGAGTATCTGGACGATTCGATTCAGACGACCGAGGACGCCGAAGAAGCGGTCCAGCTCACGACGCTCGGCATCATTCCGTGGCTGGCCGACGCCGAGACCGCGCAGCTCGTCTCCTTGCGGGAACCGCGCTCGCCGGCGGCAGAGTCCTACCGAACGCTGCGCACCAACATCAAATTTCTCTCGACCGACAACCCGATCCGAACCCTGACGGTCACCTCGGCAGGCCCGGAAGAGGGCAAATCGACCACGCTGGCCAACATGGGGGTCTGCTTCGCCCAGGCCGGCAAGCGCGTGCTGATTGTCGATACCGACATGCGCAAGCCGACCATGCATCACCTGTTCAGCCTGCCCAATCAGGACGGCATCTCGACCGTGATCGCCGGAGATTGCCTGCTTGACGACTGCATCCGCCAGACCGCGCAACCGGGCCTGTCGGTGCTCACCTGCGGCCCGACCCCGCCCAACCCTTCGGAACTGCTCGAGTCCCAACGGATGAGCCAGCTGATCGAAGAGCTCAAGCAACGCTATGATCTGCTCCTGTTCGACGCGCCCCCGATCATCGCGGTGACGGATGCCAGCGTGCTGGGCGCCAAGCTTGACGGCATGCTGCTCCTGATGGGCATCAACAAGGTCAGTCGCAAGGCAGCCCGGCACTCGCTGCAGCTGCTCGCGCGCGCCAAGGTCAAGGTCTGGGGCATGGTGGTGCGCGGCGTGCGCCCGGACAACGATGGCTACTATTACAGCTACTACCACAAGTATTACGGGTCGCTGGAGAACCAGCACGACAAGACCCTGCCCACACCGGCCAGTGTGGCCCACCTCCGTCTGAGCCGCGACCGCAGCGATGGATGACGTGACTGCCGGGGACATTCTCCCGCTGCTCGCTCTCGACTTGCACTGTCACCTGCTGCCCGCTCTCGACGACGGCGTCAAGGAGCGTCAGGAGTGCCTGGACCTGGCACGCGCCCTGGCCGCCTATGGCCTGACGCAGGTCTGCGTGACGCCCCATATCCACGCGGACCTGTATCCCAACCGCCGGGAGACGATCGTGCAAGCCTGCGCGGAGACCCAGGCCTGGCTCGCCGAACAGGGGATTTCACTGAGGCTGATTCCTGGCGCCGAGGTAAGGCTCGACCCCGACAGCTGTCGCCCGGAGACCTGGCTGACCCTGGCCGACGCAGGACGTCACATGCTGGTGGAATTGCCGCCTGGCCTGCCCCTGGTCGCCCAGCTCGAACAACAACTCGACCAGCTGCAAGCAGCCGGCATCACGCCGATCATCGCCCATCCGGAACGCCAGGGCTTGTTTCAGCGTCACCCGGAGCTGCTGGAGCGCTGGGTGCTGGAACGCGGCATCCTGACCCAGGGCACGCTGTGTACGCTGGCTGGGGCTGCTGCGGACCGCACCGTCGGCTTTCTGGAAGGCTTGCTGCAGCGCGGGTTGGTGCATTTTCTCGGCACCGACGCGCACCATCTCGATCGTCGCATCCAGGGGCTGGAGCACGGCATCACCCGCCTTCACGCCCTGGTGGGAGACGACAATGCCATGACGATTCGCTTTCATAACCCCGACGCGCTGCTGCGTGGACATCCCATCCAGCGTCCGCGACCCGTCGAGCCGGATAAACCACCCTCGCTGCTGGCACGCCTGATCGGCCCCCTGAGACGGAGTTGAAATCCCCATGTTCCGTGCTTTCCCCCATCTGTGGAGTTTGCTGCTGGCGGTTTGTCTGCTCGTGAGCGGCACGCCGGTCCACGCGGAAGGCAATGGTCCCGCGGAGCCGCAATATGTGTTGCGTTACGGCGACTCGGTCAACCTCAAGGTGGTAGAGAACGAGAAGCTCACCCTGCAGGACCAGCCGATCCGGCCCGATGGCCGCGTCAGCTTTCCGTTGATCGGCGAGGTCCAGGCGGGCGGGCTGACCCTGCCTCAGCTCACCGACCGGGTGACCAAAGCCTACGGACGCTTCTTCGTCGACCCTCACGTGGTCATCAACGTGGAACAATTCCGCCCCTTGCACTTCAGTGTCGTCGGCCTGGTGAAGCAACCGGGCACCTATGCCATCAAGGAACCCGTTCGCTTGCTGCAGGCACTCGCCCTGGGTGGCGGCTATGATCCCCAGCGGGCGAACCTGAAAGACGTCCTGATCGTCCGCCCGAATGGGGCCTTGCGCCAGGTGGACCTGACCCAAGTGCTCGCCGGGCGGCTGGAGGAGAACGTCTGGATCGGGGATGGTGATACGATTCGCGTCAACGAAGTCGAGACGCCGGACCTGTATCGCCTGTTGCCGCCCCTGGCAGCGGCGTTGAGCATTACAAGCACCCTGATCATCCTGCTCGTTCGGCGCGATTGAGGCCCCCTCGCGCCGCCGAGTACTGGCCCCGGGTTGGCCCGGCAGGTGCGAGCGCGCCGCCCACCTGATAACCCGTAAAACGGACACAGCAAAAGGCTTTTAGCCCTCTTTACGACAAAGGCTTGCCTTGTTTGTAAAGTTATATTAAGCTAGCCCCAGTTGCCACCCCCAATTCGCTCAGATCAAGCGGAGAAGCGCATTTTTGCGCTTCCCTTTCCGTTTGTCCAAGGAGGGCACGCCCCATGAACCACAGTCTCTTGCCTGCTGAGGCTCCTTGCGTCCAACCGGCCGACGCGGCCTTGGCCCAGCCTCCCGAAGCGTCCATCTCGCTGGCCATTGGCGCCGTCACGAGTCTGGCTGGACTGCGTCAACGACCGCCGCTTCAGGCGGCTTCCCTGCTCGCGGGAGAAAATGGTCTCGGGCGCGCGGTGCAGGGCATCGTCAGCTTGGAGGCCAGCGAGGTGAGCCCCTGGCTCCGAGGCGGCGAACTGGTCCTCAGCACCGGCGCCAACTGGAGCGATTCGCCGGGGCACTGGCTCGACTTCATCCGAGGACTGGCGCAGGCGGGGGCGGCCGGCCTGGTGCTGCTCGCCGGCGCGAGCATCAAGCTGGTGCCTCAGGAAGCGCTGACGCTGGCGGAATCGCTGGAATTTCCCCTGCTGGTGCTGTCCAATCCCGGGGCCTTGCTCGAGGTGATGCTCGCCCTGCAAACGGCGCTGGATGGTCCGGCGGCGCCCTCACGTCAGAACGGGCTTCAGCGCCGTCTGCTGGAACAGGTGCTCGATGGGTCCGGCTGTGATGCCCTGGCGCGAACCCTGGCCAGGCAAGTCAACCGCAGCGTGGTGGTGGAGGACAAGCAGTTCAACCTGCTGGCGGTGGCTCAGGCAGGGACAGGCCACGAGCCGACCATTGACGAACTGGTCGCCAACAAGGGCACCCCGGTCCAGGTCATTCAAGCCTGGGAGGCCGACGGAACCCTGCAGGCCCTGCGCAAGCAGCGGCAGGTGGTGACCACCACGGGGCGCGCGGCGGGCGAGGCAAGCCGCGTGATTCACCCCTTGCTGATTCACGGCGAGGTCTGCGGCTATCTGTCGGTCCTGGATGGCCACAGCCTCGATGCCAGCAGCCTCGCCCAGGTGGCCGAAGGGGCCCTCGCGGTGGCGCTTGAGCTGCTCAAGCAGAGGGGGGCCAGCGAATCCGAGCAGAAGCTGAAGCGCGACTTTTTTCGCGACCTGCTCCTCGCCAACAGCCCAGCCACCATGGAGACGCTGAGGCGACGCGCCACCTACCTGGGCTATCCGCTGAACGCCGCCTACTGGGTGGTCAGCCTCGAATTCGACGGCCAGCCCTTGCAGGAGGTGCAAGCCGAGGAGGTCCAGCGCCTGATCGCGATGCTTCACGCCCTGCTGAGTTTTCGCCAGGCGGTGGTCGTCAATCAACCGCAAGGCGCCACCATCCTGTATCCCCTGAAAGATGGTCAGCCCAGCGCGGAGAAACTTCAGCAACTGACCGATGCGATCCACAAGAAGATTGCCGGCTCGGGCAACGGCTGGAGCGTGTCGATCGGCGTGGGGCGGCAGAACGAGAGCCTGCTGGACATCCCCCAGAGCTTCAAGGAGGCGCAGCACGCCCTCAAAATCGGCCGGCATACCCACGGCCCTGGACAGGTCACGTTCTTCTCGGAGCTCGGCATTTACCGGATGCTGTTACAGTTCGCCCAGAGTCAGAACCCCCACGATTTCTTCTGCGAGCCGCTACAACGCCTGATCGATTACAACCAGCAAACTGACAAGGAACTGGTCAAGACCATCGCCGCCTTTCTGGAATGCAATGGCAACCTGACCGAAACGTCCACCAAGCTGTTCATCCATCGCAACACCCTGAAATACAGGCTTGAACGCATTCGAGACATCACCGAGATCGACCTCGACGACGCCGAAAATCGGCTCATGCTGCATCTGGGCTTGAAGATGAATCAGGTGATCAACTACCTGCGTTGAGCAGGGCCAGACGGGCCCCCTCCAGGGTCCAGTCCGGTTCCCAGCGCGCTTCCGGCATCAGAGGCGCCAGCAGGGCGGCCCCCCCACCCGTCAGCACCAGCGCACGGGCGGAGGGGGCCTCTGCTTGCATGCCCCTCACCAGATGACGCAGGGCCCCGACGTGGCCCGCCACGATCCCCGCCTGAATGGCAGCCTCCGTACTGGCGCCAATCAGACGAACCGGGGCAGCCAGCTCCACCCTCGGCAATTGAGCGGTTCGGCTGGCCAGGGCGTCCCGAGCGGTTTGTAGCCCCGGCAGGATGGCCCCTCCGAGCAACCCGCCTGCGGCGTCGACCACGGTCAAGGTGGCGGCCGTACCGGCATCGATCACGATGCCGGCGCCGAAGTGATGCCGCAGCGCCACGGCATTGGCCAGTCGGTCGGCGCCCAGCGATTGCGGAGGGTCATAGGCAATCGTCAGGCCGAGCGACAGGCCCCCGTGCAAGACGAACAGGTCTCTTCCCTGCGCCTCCCATGCAGCCACCCAAGTTGCCGCCAGTTGCGGAACCACCGAGACGAGGGCGATTCGGCCCGGGGGCAAGCTCGGGCACCCGGCCAGCGCTTCGGCCTGGGTCAGACGTCCGGACTGAAGGGGGCGATCGCCCGCGTAGCAGATCCAGCGAACGTGGGTGTTGCCAATGTTCACCGCGATCACGGGCGTGTCCTCGGCGAGGCCATCAGCCCCCAATTGGTTGCCAGAAGCCCGCCTGCGTGGTATATTCGAAGTTCGTGCCATTGCGCGCCAACCCGTCTGTCTATGAATTCTCCGGAGGTCCATCCCCATGTCCCAGCGCTGTGATGTCTGCGCAAAGGGTCCTACGACCGGCCACAACGTGAGTCACTCCATGGTGCATACCAAGCGTCGCTTTATGCCCAACCTGCAGACCGTGCGGGCTCAAATCAAGCCCGGTCTCGTTCGGCGCGTCAAGGTGTGCACGTCCTGCCTGAAGGCCGGCAAGATCACCCGCGCCGTCTGAACTCAGACCCTTGCATCCAGAACGCCCGAGTGCTTCACTCGGGCGTTTTCCTTTGGGAGCGCGCGGGTGGCTCCCCCTTCGCGGATGAGCTCCGCTCACGAGACAAGACGTTCGAGGTCTTCCCGGCTCAGCTGATATTTGCTGCCGCAAAAATGGCAGCGAACCTCCGCTTTCCCATCCACGTCGATCATGTCGCGGATTTCAGCCTCTCCCAGCAGTCGGATGGCCGTCAGCACACGTTCCAAGTCACACGGGCAGGCAAAGCGGACCAGATGGTCCTCCTGCAGAATATCGACCTTGAAGCCGTCCAGGGCAGTCTCCAGCACCTGGACCAGCGACATGTGCTCCTTGTCCATCGCGGAATAGGGGGGCAAGGCTCGGATGGCGGCCTCCAGGCGTTCAGCAATTTCATCGCCCGCATCCGGCAGCAACTGAACCAGCAATCCCCCCGCACTGACCACCCGCCCGCGCTCCACGAAGATGCCCAAGGAGACGGCTGAGGGGATCTGCTCGGAGTGTGCCAGGTAGGCGGTGATGTCGTCGGCAATCTCGCCACTCACCAGGGCCACCGTCCCGGTGTAGGGGCGGCGACCGAGGTCGTAGGTCACGCTGAGATGGCCGTCGCGTCCGACCGCCCCCCCGACGTCAAGGTGACCGTCCGCCCGGGCAGGCAGGTCAACCCCGGCATTGCCGACGTAGCCACGTACCGTGCCGTCGGTGCCGGCATCGACGAAGATGCCGCCGATCGGACCGCCCCCCACCAACCGCACGTTCAGACGGCCCGATTTGCGCAGGGTGGAGGCCAGCAACAGCGCCCCGGTCATCACCTTGCCCATCGCCGCAGCGGCGGTCGGGGAGAGGTCATGCCGTTCCCGCGCCTCTTCGGCAAGGTCGGTGGTCCGGATCGCGACGGCGCGGATGCGTCCGCCGGCGGCGGTGGCTTTCACGAGATGGTCCCGGATCATGGCCCACATCTCCCCTGCTTGGGCAAACCGACGGACCGGCCTCCGACTGGCTCACCAGGTACATCTACCACAAGAATCAGGCGTTGCTGCGAACCGCCGAGGGGCTCGCGGCGCGCACGGCCCGCATCATGTTGGCCATTTCGATGGCGGTCATGCCGGCCTCCCAGCCCTTGTTGCCCCCCTTGGTCCCCGCCCGCTCGATCGCCTGTTCGATGGTGTCCGTGGTCAGGACCCCGAACACGACCGGCGTTCCGGTACTCAGGGCCGCCGCCTGGATGCCTTTCGCAGCCTCGCCAGCCACGTAATCGAAGTGCGGGGTGGCGCCCCGGATGACGGCACCCAGCGCGGCCACCGCCCCATAGCGACCGGACTCTGCCGCGGTCTGGGCCATCAAGGGGATCTCGAAGGCACCTGGCACCCAGTAAACGTCAATGCTGGCCGCCTCCCCGCCGTGGCGCACGATGGCGTCCTCAAAGCCCGACAACAAGCGATTGCCGATCAGTTCGTTGAATCTCGCCATCACGACCGCGAAGCGCGTGCCGGGCTCGACGACGAGATGTCCATGGATGTGATTCATCGGAACTCCTGGCGAATCTGGCCGTCTCCTGGGACGGCCGGCACGGGATCGGCGTCTTCCGTTTTAGCGGGGCAAGGCGGAAATGTCAAAAGCAACTCGCCCTGAGCAGCGCCGGGCGTGCATTCATTGCGCCCACATTGTGATATAATTCACGCGGGAAGCGTTTCTCTGCCGGGGTCGTGCAGGCCAATGGGGGCCGACGGCGACCGCGGAAAAACGTCGCTCAGCCTTGCCTTCCCTCGCTCACGATACGCGCGCGCGTGGCCACCGCCCCATGACGAACATCGCGACGCAGGCTCACCCTCGACGTAGCTGGTCCAGCCGGAATCGCGACATGATGGCCTCCCCGTGCACCGCCCCCAACACGCAACTTCGCCCGCTCTCCGCCCAGCGCTCCGCGGCCGGTGAGTTGCTGCTGGGCGGTTGCCGGGCGGAAGACCTGGCGGCCGCTCACGGCACGCCTCTGCTGGTCCTGGATGAGCAAACCCTGCGCGAGGCGTGCCGGGCCTACACGACGGCCCTGGCCGCCCATTACCCCCCGGGCGGACGCGTCCTTTATGCCAGCAAGGCCCTGGCCTTGCAAGCGATTCACGCCCTGGTCCACCAGGAGGGACTGGGCCTGGATGTGGTGTCGGCGGGCGAGCTCCATACCGCCCTGACGGCCGGGGTGCCGGCCGCCGCGTGCGTGCTGCAGGGCAACAACAAGACCCGCGAGGAGTTGCGGAGTGCGCTGCAGGGTCAGGTGGGACGCATCAATGTCGACAATCTGGACGAACTCCAGACGCTGATCGCGCTGGCCCACGAAACCGACTGCACCACCCGGGTGTTGCTGCGGGTGGCGCCAGGCATCGAGGCCCATACGCACGAATTCATCCGGACGGGCCAGGAGGATTCCAAATTCGGACTCGACCTCAAGAGCGGTCAGCTCGACACCGCCCTCGAATGGCTCAAGGGTCAAACGCACGTGGCGTGGCTTGGGCTGCAAGCCCACATCGGTTCCCAAATTTTTGATGCTCAGGCCTTCGACACCACCGCAGAGGTGATGGTCGGGTTGCTGGTGGAGATTCGTGAACGCCACGGGCTGACCGCCACCGAACTGGACCTGGGGGGCGGGCTCGGGATCGTCTACACCGACGCGGATGGCCCCCCCGCAATCGCGGCGGTGGTGGAGCGACTCTGTCGGGCGGTCCTGGACGCTTGTGCGCGGGCAGACTATCCCCCTCCCCGGCTGGTGCTGGAGCCCGGCCGGTCGATCGTAGGCAGCGCGGGCGTCACGCTCTATCGGGTGGGTGCGCGCAAGGAAGTGCCGGGGATCCGGACCTACGTGGCCGTCGACGGGGGCATGGGAGACAACCCTCGACCGATCACCTATGGCGCCCGCTATACAGCCGAGCCGGCCGGCACAGCTCGACCGGGAGGCGAGCGGGTGACGATTGCGGGACGCTATTGTGAAAGTGGCGACATCTTGCTGAGCGACGTGGACCTGCCGCCCCTGGTGGCAGGCGACCTGCTGGCCGTGTATGGGACCGGGGCATACACCTACGCCATGGCCAGCCAGTACAATCGGGTCGGGCGTCCCGCTGTGCTGCTCGTATCGGACGGCCGCGCGGACCTGATTGCCGCGCGGGAAAGCCTGGATGACCTGGTGCGCCTGGATCGGCTCCCGGCCCGCCTCAGGGGGACATCCGCGTGACGCCGGAGCTCACCCGATTTTTGACCGGCATCCGCTGGCAGGATTTGCTCGATATCCTGCTGGTCAGTTTCGTCCTGTACCGTTTCTTCCTGCTCATCAAAGGCACGCGCGCCGTCCAGTTGCTGAGAGGGATGCTGCTGCTGCTGCTGGCCTATCTGGTCAGCCACGCGCTGGAACTGAACACGATCACCTGGCTGGTGCAGAGCATGGCGACCATGATCATCGTCGCCATTCCCGTCGTGTTTCAACCCGAACTGCGGCGGGCGCTGGCCCACATCGGACAGGGTGAAATCTTCCGGGGAGGGGATCTGTTTCAGCGGCGCAGCGCCAGCGCCCCCAAGGTGCTCGACGAGATTCAGGGCGCGGTGCGGTATCTGTCCCGCCAGAAGATCGGGGCCCTGATCATCCTCGAACGGACGACGGGCCTGACCGAATTCATCGAGACGGGTACGCCGCTGGATGCGATGGTGACGACCGACCTGCTCAGCACGATTTTCGTTCCCAATACCCCCTTGCACGACGGCGCCGTGATCATCCAGGGCGATCGCATCGCGGCGGCCGGGGCCGTCCTGCCCCTGTCGGAGGGCCTGCGCCGTTCGGGCCCTGCCGGCAAACGCCAGGTAGGGACGCGCCACCGCGCGGCCATTGGTTTGACGGAGACTTCGGATGCGATCGCCATCGTGGTCTCGGAAGAAACCGGCACCGTCTCGGTGGCCACGGGAGGCCAGCTGAAGCGCCATCTGACGGAAGAGGCCCTGAAGGACCTGTTGACCTCCGCCTTTGCGCTGACCCGCCGTCCGAACCACACCCAACCGCTGACGACCCTGTTCTTCGCGCGCAAACCGCATGCCACAGACGAACTCTCCCCCACCAACTGACGGCACATCGCCGCAGAGCAACTGGCCTTTCCTGCTCATTGCCATCCTGATGGCCGTCGTGCTCTGGCTGTTCGTCCGGACCGGCAACCACGCCCTGGCGCAGCGCACCCTGTTTGCCCCGATTGAAATGGCCAATGCCGACCAGGGCCTCCATGTGTCGCCCTCGCGGGTGGAAGTTCGCCTCGAGGGGCCCGGCAATCTGGTCCATCAAATGGTCCCCAATGAACTGTCCGTCACGGCCGATTTGACTGGACATACAGAGGGTGACCTGATACCGTTATCTGTCGTTCCGCCGCAAGGTCTCAAGGTTCTGGGCACCAGCGTCAGCCAGGTCAGAGTCGTGCGACAGGCTTCAGGTCCCCCCTGAATCCGAGGCGAGTCCGCCTCGCTGGCCCCCTCGCGTGTCGGCCCGCCGCTTCGCCAGGCCGTTTAAAGGTCTCAGTCCCGCCATGTCCACACCCTCAACCAAGCATGCCTGGCCTGGCCTGGATCGCGACCGTCTCCCGCGACACGTCGCGGTGATCATGGACGGCAATCGCCGCTGGGCCAAGCGCAAACTCCTGGGTGGTTTCCAGGGACACCGCGCCGGGGTCGAGACGGTCCGTATCCTGGTACGCCTGTGTCGCGAACTGGGCATCCAGCATCTGACGCTGTACGCCTTCTCGACCGAGAACTGGCGCCGCTCCGATGAAGAGGTGACCTTTTTGATGTCACTGTTCGAAGAGGTGATTCAACGGGAACTGGCGGACCTGGACCGGAATGGCGTACGTCTGCGCTTCATCGGGGACGTCCCGGGCTTGCCCGCCTCGCTGCAATCGCTGATTCGCATGGCCGAAGCCAAGACGGCCGGCAACAGCCACGTCAACCTCAACATTGCGGCCAACTACGGCGGTCGCTGGGAGATCGTCGAGGCGGCGCGCCAGCTGGCGACCAGGGTGCAAGCCGGCACGCTGGCGCCGGAGGCAATTGATGAGTCCTTGCTGTCGGCTTGTCTGTGCACCGACGGACAGCCCGACCCGGACCTGCTGATTCGCACCAGCGGCGAAGCGCGCCTGAGCAATTTCCTGCTCTGGCAACTGGCCTACACGGAACTGTACCTGACGGACGTGTTGTGGCCTGAATTCCGGCAACCGCAGTTTTTGGACGCCCTGCTGAGTTTCCAGGCGCGCGAACGGCGCTTCGGGGGCACCCAAACGGCCCCAGTGGCCGCCGCGCACTGATCCGGCCGATGGCCGCTCCCACCGCGCAAGTTCACCTGTACCACGGGGCCGACGAATTCGCGCGCGTGACCGCCTGCAAACAACTGGAGCAGGCCGTGCTTTCCGCCGACTGGCGAACCTTCAACCTGACGCAACTCGGCCCTGACGCCTCGGCGGCGCAGGCCTTGTCGGCCCTGCAAACGCCGCCGTTCGGTTTGGGCGGTCGCGTGGTCCTGGTGCAGGATGCCGAGTACCTGGTCGGCAAGGTCGAAGACCCTGGCGTTGAAGCCCTCGAAGCCCTGCTGCTGACCCGACCGCTGGCGGTTCCTGCGGGCAATCACCTGGTCTTCAACAGCCTCCGGGTGGATGCGCGCCTGAAACTCGTGAAGGGCCTCCTGGCGGCTGGCGACGTTCGGGAATTTGCTGAGATCAAACCCTGGCAGGTGGCGGAGCGCTTGGGACCTTGGGTTCAGGAACAGCTGCGCGCCCAGCGCCGAAAGATGACGCCGGATGCCCAGGCAGCCCTGCTGGAGGCCACGGGCGGCGACCGCCGTCGCCTGGGTCACGAACTGGACAAGCTGGTGGTCGCCGTCGACGAGGGTGCCACGATCACCCTCGACACCGTACGACGACTGGTTCCCCACGGCGATCTACAGGTGTTTGCCCTGACGGATGCGCTGGCGCGGCGCGATCTGCCCGGCACCCTGCTCGCCCTGCAGAGGCTTCTGGAGAGCGACCACCCCTTGAAGGTACTGGCCGCCGTCACCACCATCGTGCGCGGTTGGGTGCGCCCGAAAGCGCTCCAGGAGCAGGGCCAGGCCCTGGCGGCGATCGCCCGTGCGACCGGTGCCCGTTCGGAATTCAAATTGCGCAAGGACCTCGAGGCCCTGCGTGGCTGGCGCAGCCACCAGTTGCGAGAGGCGCTGGAACGCCTGCACCAGGTGGACCTCGAGATCAAGCGCGGGGCCTGGCCAACCGATGCTCACGGCCTCCGCCTTGAACTGCTCTTCGTTCAGATGCTGCGTTCCGAGGGGTAAAATGGGGACGTCCCCTCCCCCCTTGAAGGCCTTCGTCCCCGATGAACGAACCCGTCTCCGCCGCCGAACTGAATGCCCCCGCCTCGCTGCCTGAACTGCTCGAGACGGTGCAGCGACTCACCCGCCAGCTCGAAACAGCCGAGACACGCCTTCGCGAGGTTGGGATGCGCGACCCTGATAGCGATCTGTTCAGCTATCGCTACTTTCTCGGGCGCCTGTCCGAGGAGGTGGCGCGTGCGGATCGCTTCGGCACCGAGTTGAGTTGCCTGATGATCGCGCTGGACCAACCCGAGCCGAGCGGCCTCGCGGAGGTCGCCCAGCAACTCAAGGACGCTTGTCGTCAGTACGATGTCCCCGCCCGTTGGGGTCGCCACGAACTGGTCATGCTGTTGCCCGAGACGGACCTGGACGGGGCCCAGACCTTCGCCGAACGCTTTCGTCTGCGGGTCGCGTCCCACTTCGAGGGGCCCTCAACCCTCTCCGGACTGACCATCTCGGTCGGCCTGACAACCTACCCGGGCCCCGGGGTGGAAGACGCTGAACAGTTGCTCGCGTGTGCCGATGCAGCGGCCTTCCACGCCCGCAGCGAGGGGGGCAACCGAACCTTCATCCGGCAGGCCAACGCCTGATCACGGAGGCCTCTCAGCGCGGCTGGATCAGGATGTTGTCATGAACCACCTGGTTGCCCGCCCCACGCAGCGCAAAATAATGAGGCTGCGTGCTGATCAGGGGGTGGCTGACGGTGGCCAGCGGATTCCCGTCGACGAACACCTGCAGGCGACCGGCCGTCGCATCCACCAGGGCGCCCAACTTGCGGCGTTGCCCGGCGGCGGTGACCAAGGGTGCATAGAAGAGACGAGACCAGCCGCGCGATTGAAACGGGGCGGCTCCATCCGCAATCCAGACCTCGAACAGGGAAGGTTTGATCAGCACCTCGGCGTAGCGAAGGGGGTCGAGATAATAGACCTGGGTGCCCTGGTCCCCCGTCGGACTGTAGGTGTAACTGCGCAGGGGCGTGACATCCAGCTCGGTGAAGTAGCGGTCGGGCAGCCGACCGTCCGCCTGCCCCAGGGCATTCCCGCGCCAGCGACGGAAGCTCAGAAAGGCCTTGTTGGCTAGGCCATCGTGCAGGTACTGCTTGCTGTTTCCGACGGCGGTCACGCGCCAGGGCACCTCGGGCATCCAGTCGTAGCGATAACCCTCCTGCCGAGGATCGATGAAGTCGACCGGGTCACTCCCGAGCGGGTCCGTTTCGAAATCCCGGCGCCACGTCCCTGCCAAGGTCGGCGTGGGCGATGGCTGGACCGAGGCGGTCGGGCTCGGGCTTGCTACCGGTGTGACGCTGGGGGCTGGTGAGGGAAGGGGCGTCGCCGTCGGAGAAGCCGTGGGGCCAGCCACGGGGGCCGACAACAGGCCCACCTCGAAGACGCTGAAGCGGTTTTCAGGGGCCGCGACATCGTTGGTGAAGACCAACCGCACGTGGCGTGCCCACGTCCCGGACGGAAATGCCCGGCTTTCCGATTGCCAAGTCAGGTTGCGCAAGCCGGAAACGACCGTTTGCCAGCTCTGGGCATCATCGGACGTCTCGATGCGATACGTTGCAGCCCCCGTGAAGGGAGGTATCTTGAGCCGCAGGCCAGGCAATGCGATGCGCTGGCCGAGGTCGATCGCCAGCCAGGCTGAGGGGGCCCGGTAGCCATCGTGCGCCCACTGCGTGGCCGCATCCCCATCGATGCTTCGAGCGGGCACCAGGGCGCCATAGCTTCCGCTGGCGCTGGCCCGCCAGGCGGAGGTCTGGCGCACCGCATACCGCGCTTGGGGCGCTGTAGCGGGCCAGCCGACCGTGAGCTTCATGCGAACCTGAAAGCCACCCGCGCCGGGGTTCTCGAACTCCCCGACGAGCTCGCGCGATTCACCAGGTAGCAGCCGCCAGGCCACCTGCCCGCCCCCAGGCAGTCCCTCGGCGCTCAGCGAGACTTGCAAGTGGCCCGGCCTGCTGGCCGCATGGGTCAGTTGCCAGGTGACCCTGGTTTTCCCCGATGGGAGATCGTGGCTGACGTCGAGCGGCGCGATCAGGGGCGGGGCGCCAGGAGGCGCGCCCACCAGGGGCTGGCCCTGCTCGAACGCCGCCCCGTGCAGCGGGTCCACCTCGAAGCGAGTTTCCCAGCGCGTTTCCGAAGCGCTGGCCTCCGGGGCGATCGCCAGACGGGCCGCGGGCGGCGTGGGCAGCACCGCGGCGCTCCGACAGCCGGCCACCAAGACCAGCACACCCGTCAGACATCCTGCAAAGAATCGATGCATAGGCTCCTCATTTCAGCTCGCGCAGCAAACCGTGAAACGTTGCTCAGGGGCTCGCGCAAGGCGAGGCGCTTCCCTGGGCCGGCCCGGTCGGGATGCCGCCATCAGGGGCGACCCAGGTAAATGGCCTGGAACAGGTTGCCACCCTCACCGGCAGCCCCAGCGTCCCAGACGTGTCCCCAGAAATAGCGCTGACCGGGCTGCAGTGACTCCAGCGCTCCCGCGCCGTCCCAGGTGTAGCCCGTGGTTCCAGCAGGCAACTCTGCGCTCTGGAAGATCAGGCGAAAGCTGCGTCCCCCGTTGGAATGGACGCGGAAGCGCAGGCTTTCGACGGGCTGCGTGGGCAGTTGCCAGCTGAAGTTCACCGGCAGGGTCATCCGAGCGTCCATGGCGGGGGTGTTCTGCAGGCCAACCTGGGCCAGATCGATGGTCGGGAACACCGCACCGCGGGACGCATCAACGGGCAAGGCGCGACTGCGCCAGTACCCGATCCGATCCCGTTGCGAATCGTTGTAGTAGTAAGCCGCGTAGCTGCCTGGTTCCAGATTGTCGACCCCGAAGTAACCCTGTGCATCGGTTTGGATGCGGCGCTCGAGCCATTCCGGAGTGCGAATCAAGGTCAGCAAGACCGGGTTCCCAGGTGCGCGCCCACCGAGCAGAATCCGTCCCCGTACGGCCAGCGGCGAGACGGTCACGGCCGGCGTGGGCGTTGCGGTGGCACTGGCCGTTGGGGTGGGTGAAGGGGAGGGGGTGGGCGAAGGACTGGGCGTGATGGTTGCGGAGGCGCTGGGACGCGGGGTGGGAGAGGGGCTGGCAGACGGCGTGGGTGTGGGACTGGAAGGAGACGGAGAGGGAGAACTGGCGCCTGGCGTGGAGGTGGCGCTGGACGAGGGCGTGCCGGTAACACTCGGGCGAGGCGTGGGAGTGGCCAGGCTCCCGGCCCCAGCTGACGCTTCCTGGGAGGCGCCCACAACTCCGCCGCCAGAGGAACTCCCTCCCCCCGCGCTGGCCGCCTCATCCGACGGCAGAGCAGCCGGCAGAGGGTCGGCAGAGCCCCCTGCTGAGCTCCCGTTTTCCAGCGTGGACGAGGCACTGTTCGCATCGACCGAAAGGTCCCCCCCGCTCTCCGAGAAGGCGCCCCGCAAAGGCCAGTCCGCCTCGGCCGCTGCCCCCGCGTTGCGCGGTGGCGGCGGCAGGGCCGTGCCCCCTTGTCCCGGAGCAGGGGGTTCCTGGAATGCGGTTCCACAGGCGAGCAGCCCCCCTAACATCACGCCCGCTGACCAGCGCAGGTATCTCACGACGCCTCCTTCCATCGCGCCTTGTCAGGAGAAACGATCTGGCGCGTTCGAGGGGCGATCGAACCACGCCAAGGGGGCCTCCCCCCACACCAAGGCCACCAAGGTTCATTGGTCGCCGTGTCCGATCGCCCTGCGCCAGGGGCAGGCCATCCGAGCGCAGCCAGAACCTATTGAGAGCGGCCGATGGACAGCTCCCGACGACAAAGGGGATAATCGGCGATTCCCCCCACCTTTCGAGACGTTGTGATGCCGACCGTTGAAGACATTCTGGCCCTTTTGCGAGACATCGAAGTGCCCGACCTTGGACACGACTTGGTGTCCCTCGGCATGGTGCAAGACCTGAAAATCATGCACGGAATCGTGACCTTCACGGTGACGATCAAGCCCGGCGCCACGGCCCTCCAAGGTCGCCTCGACGCGCCCCTGAAACAGGCGGTTCGCGCCATTGAGGGGGTCAACGACGTGGCGATCCACTGGCTCGTCACCCCGGAAAAGCCGGCAACCAGCGCGCGCCCTGCCGGCAAGGGCGCGCCTCCGGGCGGGCCGGCCGCTCTGCCACCCGGCGTCAAGACCGTGATTGCGGTGGGCTCCGGCAAAGGGGGCGTCGGAAAATCCACGGTGACGGTCAACCTGGCGTTGGCCCTGGCGGCCACCGGTGCCCGGGTCGGAGTGCTCGACGCAGACATCTACGGACCGAGCGTGCCCTACCTGCTGGGGGTCCCGGAACAGAAACCAACGGTGCGCAACGACAAGCTCGTGCCGATCGAAGCGTTTGGCCTCAAGGTCATGTCGATGGGCTTCCTGCTGCCGGACCCGGACGAGCCGGTGGTCTGGCGCGGACCGATGCTGGCGGGCGCCATGCGGCAATTTTTCCAGGACGTGGACTGGGGCGAACTGGACCACCTGGTGGTGGATCTTCCCCCCGGCACGGGGGATGTGCCGCTCTCGCTGGTCCAGTTGGTGCCGGTCAATGGTGCCGTGATTGTGCTGACGCCGCAACCGATCGCGGCCGCGATCGGAACGAAAACGCTGCGAATGCTCGAAGCCGCGCACACCCCGATTCTGGGCGTGGTGGAGAACATGAGTCACTTCGTCTGCGAGCACTGTGGCTCAGAGACCGACATCTTCACCCGTGGGGGCGGGCGGACGGTGGCAGAACACGCCGGCGTCGCCCTGCTGGGCGAGATCCCGCTCGACCCCGTGATCCGGGCAAGTGGCGACGCAGGCTGCCCGGTGGTGGTGGCCGCTCCCACCAGTCCTCAAGCAGTCGCATTTCACCAGCTGGCACGCGCCGTGCAGGAACGCTTGCTGGCCACGGCCGCCTCTGCCACCCGTCCCTAAGATCCCAGGTGCAGCTTACTCACTGGCTGGTCTTGAACTGTTCGATTTGCCGCAACGCTTCATCGTAGGTCAGGTCCGAGCCGGAAGGCTGCACCAGCCCCGCGTTGCCGCGAGGGGTCGCCGGAGTCTGAGGGCCGCGGTTCGGCTCGCTGGCCGATCGAGCCGTATCGGAGGAACGGCTGGGGTCGTAAGCTGGCTGAGGGTTTCCCCCTCCCAACAGGCCCTTGACCGGGTCCCGGAGCACTTTTTCGTATAGCGCGCCCCCCACGAAGCCGATGCCCAAGCCGATCACAAAGCCAGCCAGCGACCCGACGCCGGGGAACAGCGCCGTGCCAATCGCCGCGCCGGCCGCCGCCGAGCCCCAACCGATCGCCCCGTAGGCTGCCGTGTCCAGCGCCGTCAGGCCGATGAACTGAGGCACTGACATCTTGCCCTGCGCCAGTTGAATGGCATTGCTGGCCAGCGAAAAGGCACCAGCCACGACAAAGTTCCCCTTGGCGCCGCTGAGCAGCTTGCCGAAGAAGCCCTTGATTCCACCCTCAGCAGCCTCAGAGGCGGCCGTTTGGCCTGCCACACGCGCCGCCTCACCGGTCGCCGCGCGGGTGGCCACCTCCGCCGAGCGACCTGCCGCCTTGGTCACCAGCACCTTGGCATCCTTGGCATAGAATCCCAGTGCTTTCAGGGCCTCGTAGGCGTCAGGACTCGCCAGGGCCTTCTTGACCGCCTCCTGAGAGGCCCCCTGAAACCCCTTCTTCATGGTCATGCCGACCGCTTCCTTGGCGATCTCATCGAGCTGGTTGACCATCTGGCGCCCGACGGCGCCAGCGGCTTGCCCACCCAGCGCGGACAGGCGCTCCGCACTCTTCTTGCCGATCTCCTCGGCCACCTCGCGGGAGAGGCCCGCCTTGGCCAGCTTGCCGGCCACATCGCCACCTTCCAGGGCGATCTGGGTCACCTGAGGCTTGCTCAGGCCGCCCAGCGCATCCTTGCCAAGCCGGCCGATCGCCTCATTGAGGATGAAGTCGGGGCCCAAAAAGCGACGAACGAAGGGAATCTTGGCCGCAAACCGGGTCACCACGCTCTGCTGGGCGAGCGCCTCGGACAGGGGCAAATTTTTCACGCTCCCGTCGAGCAGCCCCCCCGGATTGCCCAGGGTGCGCTTGAAAGCATCCATCGAGAATTTGGCTGCGTTGGGATCGGCGGGCGTCAGTGACGCGATTTGCCGGGCTGTCAGGCCCGCGTTGATCGCGACCGGCATCGTGTTCTGGGAATCGCCTCCCATTTGCGACATCGTCATAGCCTGATTGCCCTCCCCCACGCGTCCCCAGACGCGACAAGCCTACAACCATGTTATAGCCGTTTCAGGCTGGTTTATGCGCAATGAAACGAGAATTTAAAGTTACGCCCGCCCTGATCGCTGAAAACGCCGTCATCTGCAGGAGTCTGACCGACAAGGCGGCCGATCGCGTACAGGCTGCGACTTAATCTTTGAGCAGCGCCGGGCGCTCCCTTCCGCCCCACGATGGCTGCTCGCCTTCCGCCATCGCCTTTGCGTCGAAAGCCAACAAGCAGGGTACACGGATCACAAGACTCGCTCCACCACGCAGCGGTTACCCGGAACCCTGCCCTGCGGAGGAAGCTGCCCTTGCTTCGTAAGGCCTTGCTCGCCGCCGCGATTGCGTTGACCGGATGCGCGGTGCTCCCCGTGCCTATCCTGGCGCCTGGTTTTTTTCTGGAGCCTGAAGCCACAGGGCTGCAGGCCCCGGGGGCCGATGAGCCGGCGAGTCGCGTCCGGGGCTATGGCCTGGCCACCCTGGGAGCGCGTGAACTGATTGTCCGCTTCGTGGCCGGAGCCGTCCACAAGAAGCCCTCACGGGGGACCTTCAAGAAGCGGCTCCGCAGTGGCGCCCAGGTCTACCAGTTGGATTCGGAGGCAGACCTGCGCGCGGTGCTGGAGGAACTCTGGGTGGACCCGGACGTCGAACAGGCCGAGCCCAATGTGGCCTGCAAGCCGACCGTGAACCCGAGCGACCCGCGGTTGTCGGAGCAGTGGGGCGTCGCCAAGGTGGGCCTGCCGGCTGCCTGGGACTTGCCGCAGCGCTTTGGGGCGGCCAGTGTGGTGATTGCCATCGTCGATTCCGGCGTCGACACCACGCACCCGGACCTGGCCGCCAACATCCGCGCAGGGGGCATCGACATCGTGGACGGGGACAACGACCCTCGTGATGCGGTGGGGCACGGCACGCACGTGGCGGGCATCGCTGCCGCCGTGGCCAACAACGCCATCGGCATCAGTGGGGCGGCACCTGGCTGCAAGGTCCTGCCCGTGCGGGTGGGCGACCATTCCATGTTCAACGCCGACGTGGCGGATGGCATCCGCTATGCCGCCGATGCGGGGGCCAAGGTGATCAACCTGAGCCTCGGCAGCCCCTTCCCCTCCTACGAGATCGAACAGGCTTGCGACTATGCCCACCTCAAGGGGGCTTTGGTCGTGGCCGCAGCGGGTAATCTCGGAAGCACGTCCCCTTTCTATCCTGCCTCGTTCGGCAACTGCCTTTCCGTCGGTGCCACCGCGAGTGACGATGCCAGGGCCACCTTCTCGAACTACGGCCGCACCGTCGAGCCGCCCCGGGCCTTGGCATCCTCAGCACCTTCCCGAGTTTACCGGCGCCGGGCGGGGGGCCCTCGGATGGTTATGTGCTGAATTCGGGGACCAGCATGGCAGCCCCCCTGGTGGCGGGCGCGGCGGCTCTGTTGTTTTCGGCCCAGCCCCAGTGGAGCGCAGAGCAAGTGGAAAAGGCACTGAAGACCACCGGCGCGGCGGTCAAGAACTTCACGGGAAACACCGCTATCAAGCGCCTGGATGTCCTGAAGGCCTTGAAGGCGACCCCGGTGGACGCGCCGCCTGCGCTCTCGCGCATCAAGGCCTCACCCAGCAGCAGGTTTGTCGAGGTGGTGGCAGAAAGCAACGAGCCGGTGGCGGCTTCTTGCACCATCAGCCTCAAGCCCGACTTGAGCGCCCCGCTCACGGTGGGGGCCCTGGGTAGCAAACTGCTGTTTTACGCAAACAACCTGACCCCCAACACGCGCTACCATTACCGCATCACAGCCCGCGACGCAGGTGGCAAGGTCACCAACAGTCCGGTCGCGTCCTTCACCACCAGCGGACCGGTGTTTGGGACTTTTGTCGCGGAACCAGGCACCTATTCCGTCAAGCTGAGCTGGACCACCACGCCCGCGACCCAGGGCGTGATCAAGATTGGACGCAGTGCCACGGCACTGAGCGACCTCCCGGCCTCGCGCACGGAGCTGTTGCAAAGCCACCTGCACTACCTGACGGACCTGCAACCTGATTCGACTTATTTTTATGAGATCGGGGGCACCGCCGAGGACGGGGGGACCCTGCCGAAGCGGACGGGGACCTTCCGCACCAAGCGCTTCGCCTTCTTGAAGACGGGCGTGTTCTCCTCCGTGACGGACGCCAACGTCTTCTGCACCACGACCTTCCCGTCCCAGGTCCAGGTTCGCTACGGAACGGACAAGGCCAACCTGACTCAGATCACGCCGCGCACCGACCGCTGGGCCACCGGCCATCAGATCCGGGTTCCGGACCTGGTGCCCGGAACCACTTACCACTACGTGATCGAAGCGTTCGATATGCAAGAACAGAAATATCCGACCGGCATTATCTCTGACATGACCCCGGCCCTGAGAGTCCTTGAGACCACGATCTCCAACCTGACCTCGAGTTCCGCGCGCATGACGTTTCAGGCCAACCATGCCGTCAGCGCCCGAATTTACACCAAGGTCACGGACGATCCCAACGAAATCCCGGTGGCGGAGGAACTCTGGACCTCGAACCATCGCCACGTCCACGATTACACGTGGTTGCCACCCGCCACCAAAATCTCCGCGTACATCGCAATCTACCTGTACGAGGGAGACAAGTTCGTGAGCAAGGTATTGAGTCCGGCCTTCGTCTTCGAAACGAAGCCTCGCGGTCCCATGGACCCACCACCCGACGAACCGCCACAGTGGGCGCCTCCGCTCGCCTTCGAGATCAACCCCACGAAGCCCCCGAAGCGATAGGTCGAAGCCTGGCTCTACCTATCGCCTCTGCGCCGCCTCATTCCGGGGCGGCGCTAGGGTATTTGGCCCGGACATCCTCGTCCACGCGGCGCGTGGCCCCGTCGCGCGCGCGTGGCATAGTGGCCCGACCACGGTCACCGCCTCTGCTCCGCTGGAAGTCGTCTCTCTAAATGGCGCAAATGTGCGCCATATCACGTTTAGGGGCTTCTCCAGCGGGTATGAATGAAGTAGACCGGATCTGCACTTCCCGCCCGGAGGATCTTCCATGGCTACGATGTGCCTCACCGGACTTCGCGCCGAAAGCCAGGCCCCTTGCCTCCCGTCGATGGACCGACGCGTGCGAGCGCTGAGCCGGATCACGCTGGGCCTGTTGCTGGCCGGTATGTGCTTGCTGGCTGCCGCCCCCGCACAAGCCGCTGCCAAACCGGGGCCGGCCGTCACCGTCGACGGCCACAAGACCCGCCTGTTCCTCCCCATGCGTCACCCGAAAGTCACCAAACGCGTCAGTCGGGTGTCGAACTGGAGCATGGAAGCCCAAGGCGACATCAGCACGGCCTTTGCCCTGGACCGCGACATGCACCGCGGCGCCCTGCACCACTTGCGCGTGCATACCTTTGAAAACCGAACCTTCGTGCAGGCCGAGTGGCGCTTCGCAGCCCCCGTGGAAGTGGAAACGCTGCCCAACGGGATCGCCGTGACCTTCTACCATCAGAAAGCCACGCCCGTGTTCCGAACCGTGACGCGCGGGGTGCAGGTGTGGGAAGGGCAGCGCTGGACCAGTCAAGGTCCCATGCGCATCCGCGCCTTGGCCCTGGATCCGCGCGAAGTCCGTCTGGAACCCGCGATCGCCTCGGCCGGCTCCAAGCGCATGGGGCTCTCGCGGGTCAGCCAGTTTGGGCGCTGGCACGGGGCGATCGCCGCCGTGAACGGTAGCTTTTTCTCGCCCGCCAACGGGCAGCCCCAGGGCACGGTGGTGCTGGATCGGCAGCTGGTCAGCCGCACGATGATGAACCGCCCAGCCGTCTGGTTCAACAAGGACGGCGGCATCGACATCCGCACCGCCAAACCGCATTCGCAGGTCGTGCTTGAGGATGGCTCCCTGATCCGCTGTCAGGGCGTCAATGAAACGGCCCGGCGAAACCGCGTCACCCTCTTCACCAGCCATTTCGGCCTGCGCTCCCGCACGGTTCCCGATGGCAGTCGCCACGAACTGGCGATCAACGCAGGCGGACGGGTGGTGGCGATTGGCAACGGCAACATGGAAATTCCCTCTGGTGGCTTCGTGCTCAGCGGTCAGGGCAGCGCCGCCCATCTGCTCAAGCGCCAGATCGGCGAAGGACAGAACCTGCGACTCGACCACAATCTCCCCCCTGAGACGCAACACGCCCTCGGCGGCGGCCCGACCCTGCTGCAGGACGGCAAGGTGAGGGTGCTGGCCAAGCAGCAGCACTTCCGCGCGGATGTGGCGCGCGGACGGGCGCCTCGTACGGCGATCGGTGTGACAGCCGACCGGCAGATCTTGCTGGTGACCATCGATGGCCGCTTGCCCGGCTATAGCGTCGGGGCGACCCTGCATGAGCTGGCCAGCACCTTGAAGGAACTGGGCAGCGTGGAGGCCTTGAACCTGGATGGCGGAGGCTCCACGACCATGTGGCTGCGCGGACGCACCATGGGCCATCCCTCCGATGGAGGCGAGCGCCCCGTCAGCACGGCCCTGCTCGTACTTCCCCGCCGCGACCCCGCCCCGACGGCCAGCCGAGCGGATGTGCAAACGCTCTGGGCGAACCTGACCACGCGCTGACGACCCCGCGCTCAACCCTCGCTCGCTCCGGGGCCCCTCCCCAGGCGGACCAACGGGTTCAACGGCTGTGAAGCTGGCCCCCGGGGCGCTCAGGCAGTGCGATAGCGAGAGGATTGCTGAAGTTTCAACGAGGCTTAATGCGGCCATAAGAACGTGAGCCCACCTCTCGGACGATAGAGACCCCATCCCCCGAATGGAACTGGCAGGATGGAGTCGCACATGGCGCACGCAACGCAAAAGAACACCCTCGTGGCGATGCTGCTGCTCGCGGCGATCAGCCTGTCGGCTTGCGGCACCAGCCCCAACAGCCCCATGCCGACCCGGACGGTCCGCCGCAGCGCCCCGGTGGCTGCCGCGCCGCAGACCGTGGTGGCTCAGGGCGTGCCCGCTCCCTTGCCCGCGACGGGCAAGGTGTCGCTCCAGTTGAATGCGGTGGATGCGCCTGGCGTGGCAGGCTTGCTGGTCGAATTGAATGGACCGGGCCTGGCTGCGCCTCTCGGTCGAAAGCTGTCCCCAGGCGAACTGAAAACCTCCAACACGCTGGTCTTCGACCAGATGCCCGTGGGGCAGTTCCAGGCGCGCGTGGTGGCCGTCGATGCCCAGGACAAGGTTGTCAATGAAGCCAGTGGAGCAGTCGCGGTGCTGGCCAATCAAGAAGCGAAAGTGGCGCTCCAGTTGAGTGCGGCCCTGCCCGGAAGCGCTCAGAAAGCCCTGGAATTCAAATTTGTCTCGCCGGAGGCCCTGGAGCGTCAGGGGGCGCCCAGCAAGGCTGCGGGCGCGACGCCGAACGGCAGTGGCCCGGCGACCACGGCGCCGGCGGGCCAGGCGCCGGGCTCGAGTGTCCGCTCGGCCGCTCCCCTGAGCAAGGCCTTGAGCCTGGAAATCACCGACAAGCAGGTGATCCGGAAGATGCTGCTGCTCAAGCGCCTCCAGGTGACGGTGCGAGTGAAGAACGAAAACCCGACCGAAACGTTGCGGGGTGAGGTGAAAATCGAATTTCGCAAACTCAAGGGCTTGCTGAACAAGACCAACACCGTGGTGGAAACCCAAACGGCCCCCGTGGAAGGCTTGGCCCCAGGCAAGACCTTGGAACTCAGCGTGATGTCGACGGTCTCCGCCGAGGACGCCGAGGCCACCGTGCATACTGTCCTGGCCTCCAGTTCAGCCAAGACCCGTTCGACGCCCTGAGAGACCTCACCGGTCCCCCGGCCGGTCAGACCAGCCGGGGATTGCGTTCCCCCTCCAGCACGCGCCGGAGCCAGAACTCGCTGACCTTGCCCGCCAGCACTACCTCACCATCCAGGGTGACCACTGGAATGCGCTGCGCATAGGCCGCATAAGCCTCCGGATGCTCCAGGATGTTCACGGCCTCGAAAGCGAAGTTCAGGTCGCAGCGAACCTTTTGAATCAGGGCCTCCGCCTTGTCACAAAGGCAGCATTCGGGCTTGGTGTACAGCACCAGCTGAGGGATCATTCTTCGCTTCTCCTTTCATGCCACCCCGGGTTTGGCGGCCTTCTTTCAGAGGACTTCCTCGATCACCGGCTGTTCGGCCGGCGTGGGTTCCTGGGGCTCCTGGGGTGGCTCTGGCTCCCGCAGGAAAGGGCCGGGAAAATCGAGGGAGGGCTGATCACGGCTGGGTGTGAGAGGCTTCGGGGCGGGCGAGGCCGGTCGGGCCTCGGCGCCGTGCAGCCTGAGGTGAAGCTGTTGGGCTGCCGGCTCCAGGGACGCCTCGAGTTGCACCCGGCGAGCCAGCCGCGCATAAAGGCGCACGCGCTCAGGCGGACGCGGCACCAGCATCCAGGCCAGCAAGCGCGGGCTGGCGGTGCCGCCCCGACGTGGCTGGCCGTCCGCCAGCCGGCTCGCCTGCATGTCCACGCACAACCAGCGTGGTGACTCCGGCGCGAGATGAATCACATAACGCGGAGCCGGCCCCGAAAAGGGCACCAGCAAACCATCTGCAACGACTCGGGGCACTCCGATGGTGGTGAATGCGCCTCGCCATTTTCCCGAGATTCGCTCGGAGACGGGCAAAACCGGCCTTCCCTGCGCCCTGAGCATCGGAAAGGAGCCCACCTGGGGCCGATCTGCCGTAACCCCCTCGCTCCTCAGGACACGAACGGGATTGCCAGGACCCAGATGGGTCAGCAGGCCTGTCGCCGGGGCAGCCAGTGCTCCCGGCGAAGGCAGCAGGAGGAAACTGCTCAACATCGCGCCCCGCATCCAAGGCAAGGGTTTGGCTGATCGCGCCACGAATCCTCCAGATATCCCCCCGAGCGTAGCATAACACGCCGTCCCGGCCGCCCGGGCTGAAGGTTCTCGTGAGGGCCACCCCGTTCCCGTCGGCGCAGAGCGCAAGCGGCTACTGGGCAGGAATCGAACTGAGCGGATCAGCGGCCAGCGGCAGGCTCGGAACCACCGGCGCCGCCGGCGTGCCAGCCACCACGACCGGCGTCGGTGCGGGAGACGGAGGCGTGGGGGTGATGATGGGCGGCGCCAGCGACGGCGCGGGAGGCGGACCCACGGGGCTGGTGACGGGCGGCGCCAACGTCGGCGCGGGAGGCGGAGGCACGGGGGTGGTGACGGGCGGCGCCAGCGTCGGCGCGGGAAGCGATGGCACCGGCGCTGAGGCAGGGTGAGCCAGCGTGGGTGCAGGGACCGTCGGGGCGGCGAGGCCGCCTGGCGAAAGCGCCTCCGGCGCAGCCGCAGCCGGCCCCGAAGGCGCGAGGAAGACCGGAACGTGGCGGAACGGAATCGCGGCCGCCGCCTTGCCCTGCAGCAAACGCAACCAGGCCGACACTTCGTTATGAACAGCCGACCAGGCATAGCCTGGATGGGTCAGTACGAACCAGCTGCCCTGCGCCACGCTGACCAGGGCCTGCCCCGTCACGCGCAGCCCGTTCCCCAGGGAGGTACGAGCGGCCCCGAGGGCCTCTCCAGGGTGCTGCAAGGCCCAGAGCGTGGTCTGGCTTGCTCGGGTGAGGGCTGGACGGACGAGCGGCCAGAAGTCCCTCAGGGTCAGCCCGAGCTGGGCAAAGCTGGCTGCAGCATACGCCGCCTTCAGGGGGCGCGCGGCCGGCAACAGCCAGAAAGCCGCCTTCAGGCAGGACAGGCTGAGATCCAGCACCTTTCTGGCCCTCTGCCCGCTGGTGGTCTGCGGGTCGAGAAAGGTGCGGCGCGTGGCAATGCTCTCACCGACCAGCACCGCCACGTCTGCGACGGGCAACAGCACCTGCAAGAACTTGCCCAGCGGGGTCCCCAGGAAGCGGAACAGCGGGCTTTCCCCGACCCGAGCGGTGACCCGCGCGATGCCTTCACTGCGGGTCAGAATACCCATCGTGCCCCTGGCCCCGACCACCACGCCCTGGGCACTGAAAATGGAGCCGGCTCCGGCTCTCACCATCTCCTCGAGTTTATTCAATCGCACCTCGGCCGTGGCGCTCGGATCGCGCACCAGAGCCGTCAATTCCTGAAAACTGGTGGCAGCCTTGCGCGACATCGTCGGCAGGGCGATCGCGGCCAAAATTCCCCCGGAAACGGTCGCCACATCACCCGCCAGACCGAACAATCGCTCTTCCAGGCTGCTATGCGCCAGCCCGACTTCCGACTTGAGGGCCTTGTACTTCAAAGCCACCTGGGCACTGCCCTGCAGGGCGCCAACGCCCCCCCGTTGATGCGCGGAACCAGCGGTGACGGCGAGCTCGGCGGCGGCTCGACTCACGCGGTAGGTACGCTCAGCGGACGTCCTCAGACGACTCATCGCGATGGTGTGGTCCTGGGAAGACACACGAAACACTCCATCTCAGGGGCCGAGACATCTATCGCTCGCAAACCGGCTGACTTTCCCAAGCTCGGTTTAAGCTTCAGCCAAGGTTTCTTCCAGTCAGACGCCCCAGGCAAACAGGGTATGTAGGGCCCGGGACCAGGTCCGTTGCAGTTCGGGCACCGGTTGCCGTTGCGGAATACTGTGGGAGTCGAATGTGCTGAACCCTGCCATCGCTTGGGCGCTGATCGGGACCCTTCTGGTTCTGCTGGAACTGACAACCGGCGAGTTCACCTTGCTCACGATGGGCCTTGCCTGCTGGGCGGCCGCCGCCGTGGCCCTGGCTGGCTTCAGTTTGACCGCACAGGTGGCCGCCGCGGTGGCGCTGGCAGGTGGCGTGACCGCACTGATTTTGCCGTGGGTCAGGCGCCGCCTGGCGCCTCCAGCCACCCCCACCCCGGTCCAATCGATGATTGGTCAACCCGCTGAGGTCATCAGCCCCATCGCCGATGGTCGCGCCGGCAAGGTCAAGCTGGACGGGGTGGTCTGGCGCGCTGAATCCGACCTACCGCTTGAAACTGGCCGTCGGGTGCTGGTCATGGAGGTCAGCGGGACCACCCTGCGCGTGCTCCCTGAGGAGCCTGTCTCGGCGCCCCCATCGTGGTTGTCAGGGGGCACGACGCACGCGTCGCCGCCCGTAGCGCCCCCGGAAGGTTCCCCATCCATGCAAGAGCCGACCCAACCCACCTGAGTCTCGTCCCCATCTGCTCCCAACCTAAAAGGATGAATTGATGCTTGTCTTATTGAGTCTCATCGCCACCGTCGTTTTTGCCTATCTGATTCTGGGTTTCGTTCCCGTGAGCCAGAATCAGGCCATCATCATCGAACGCCAAGGAGGCTATCTGAAAACCCTCGGAGCCGGCTGGCACTGGATCACGCCCGTGCTCGAAAAAGTAGCTTACAAGTTCGATAACCGGGAAACCCTGCATGACTTCGAACCCACGGCGGTGATCACGGCAGACAATGCCACCGTTCGCATCAACGCCGTGACCTACTTCAAGATCACCAACTTCAAGGATGCGGCCTACAAGGTGCAGAATTTCGAGCGCGCCATGGAACAGCTGATCATCACCAGCTTGCGCAATCTGATCGGCGAGCTGGAACTGGACGAATGTCTGAACGGCCGAAACACCATCAACACGAAACTCCAGGAAATTCTGGATGAAGCCACGGCAGCGTGGGGGCTCAAGGTGTCCCGGGTGGAATTGAAGGAGATCAAACCGCTGGGCGACATCGCCGATGCCATGGACAAGCAGATGGTGGCCGAACGCACACGCCGGGCCCAGATCCTGGAGGCGGAGGGCTCCAAGCGCGCCGCCATCCTGCAGGCCGAAGGGGCCAAGGAAAGTGCCGTGCTCAGGGCCGAGGGCGAACGGGAGGTGTTACGCATCAAAGCCCAAGCGGAGGCCGAGGCAGCCGTGATCAGAGCCAAGGCCCAGGCCGACGCCACCCTGATCGCGGCCAAGGCCCAGCAGGAATCCATCAAGGAAGTGGTGGCCGCCTTCGGAAACGGCGGAGACGAAAAATTCCTGCAACTGCGCTATCTGGAATCGCTCCCCGAAATGGCCAAAGGCCCTTCGTCCACGATCTTCATGCCGAACGGGATGAATGGCCTCGCCGGAGTGGCGGCCCTGGCAGGCGAAGCCTTCCGTGCCGGCCAACCGCGCCCGAGCGTGGCCACCCCGACCGGCAGGGTGGTCGGCCAGGCTTCGTCGTCCGCCCCGCAGGCCAACGCCTGAGGCAAGGGCGCCCAGAAGGCGCTGTGCCCCCACCAGGCTGCGAGTGAAGGCCGGGCGAACCAGCCAGTTCGGCACCTGGCCCAGTTTTATCGTCAGAGCGCGCGCCTGGTTGCCCAGACGCGCGCTCCACCTTTTGAGCCAGAGAGAACGACCCGCGAACGCCCCTGGCGGCTAAAAGCCTATTTGCCCAGTGTCTACACTTTTCGGACTAATCCAGCGCCAGTCCGAAGTCACCAGAATCGCCACCACGGCTTTTCCGGCTCCGGCGCCGCCAGCATTTTCAATTCCCCATTGAGGCGTTGCACTTCCACCTGCAGCGCTAAGGTGCGCTCCTGATGCGCGGCAGACGTGGCGGACAATTTGGTGATCTCGTCGTAGGCCACCATTAACTTGGCCTGCAGCACTTGGTTGTGCCGCTCTTTCTCATCCAGCATCTTCAAAAGGCCGTCGAGACGGGACAGCAGATCGGGCAGTGGGGTTTCGCTCGTCAGCGGCTGCACCTTGCGCCGGCGCAGCTGGATGAACACAGGCGTAGGAAGCCGGCGAGGACGCTCCGTGTCGTCGTCGCCCTCATCCTCGGCATCAAGGTCCTCCACCTCGACATCGATCGCAGCCGGCTGCTGGAGACCGAGCCGTTTTCGGCATTCATCGAACCCATGCCCGGCCTTGAGCAGGCCATCCGCCTCTGCCAGCAGAGAGAACGCACGTGGGTCGAAGATCAACTTCCCGCGAGCCCCCCGCATCACGGGAATATTGAGGTGGGCGATGCGTTTCTTGACGGCCGACGGGCTGACACCCAGCTTGACACTGACCTCTTCGAGGCTCAAACTCGCGGTTTCAGACACTTTTGCCTCCAGCCGGTATCAGGTCGCGAGAACCCGACACCAAGCATACCACAAGCGGTGACCGGCGCGTCAGGAGGCGTCTGACCGGGCAGACAGCACCTTCAAGCGCAGTCGGCCTTTTTTGGACAGCTGCCAGACCCGATCAAGCTTCATCGCACTGACACACATCGTGCCGCAAGGGGCGCTGCAGCAACCATCCGCCAGCTGTCCCTGGATCAGCCCATCCAGCCACAAGTTGCGCGCAGCCGGGCGAAAGTCTGCCTCGACCAACCCGAGCGACTGGCGCAGTTCCTCCCCGCTGCAGGAGGCCTGCGCCAGTGCGTTCAAAAGTAAGGTCTCGTTACTCACCTTGTTCGCCGCCTCACCCGCGGCCTCGGGCTTCCTGGTGATGTCAGCGTGACGTTCCTGGTCTAGCGAGCCATCTGGAGCGTCACAGGCACCCCACTCTGGGCAAAGGCTGCCGCCAGCCCCGGGCGCAGCGACGGTTCGGTTTGAAGCGCCACCCGGCGGAACGCATCCCGCACGTCAGCCATCCGACCACCCGTTCCAGTCTTCACCAACGACCCCCAAATCTGCTTGAATTCGAGCGCCACCTGGTCCTGACCATCCGCATGCGTGTCATAAAGATCCCACAGAGCGGCACTGACACGCCACTCATTGGTGTGGCCCTGGCACACATCCTCAGGCACATTCTCCAGGCGAATCGGCTTGCGACGCGGCACCATGAATTCGAACTTGGCGTCTGGATCCTGGCGCGAAATGCTGATCACGCCGGAGAAGAAACTGGCAAAGCCTTCTGACCAGGCCAGATCAGCGCCATAGCACTCGTCAATCTTGTGCTGGCCGCCGCCGGAAGAAGAATTGAAACCTGCAAAGAAGATCGCGTGGCCAATTTCGTGACCATTCACGTCCCACCACTCTGCATCCGTCAGGTTGACGGTCCCCATGGAGTAGTAATTCGCATCCGCGGGCCAGCGGGTGCCAATGGGGCGTGTCCACCAGCCGTCCAACGAGATTGACTCCCGCTCGAAGGCGGCCAGGGCGCGATTCCAAACTTGGTGGATCAGCGCCGCCTTGCCATTCTGGCTGGACGCTTCCAGGGTGCGATCGCCCGTATCTTGGGATGCGGCCAAGGAAGCGACGCTCGGGCCTTCCCAGCGCATGCGCTCCAAGGTCCAGCGACGGTTGCCCAGCTCGTAAGAGGTGGTCACGGCCTTGCCCAACAACTCGGCGGGCAGCACCGCAGTCCAGCGCCCGTTCGCGTCGGTCAGAGCCGTCGCCACTTCACGCGGGGACGAGAGTCCACCACCCTTGGCCATGACGTGGACCGTCACATTGGCCGCGGGAATCAAGGCCCCCGTGAAGTCCGGATACCGCAAGCCACCGCTCAGGACAGGCCCTGCGGCCAGGCGCGGAGCCGGCGCAGCAGCACGACGCGGCAAGGGCCGGGTCGGGAACAGGAGGTTCCCGGCTCCATCGGCCTGCGCTTCGCGCCGCAAGACGTCAGGAGAGACCTGTTGGCGAATTGCGCCGGCGGACAGATCCGCATCATCCAAACGTGTCGATTGGCTCCGGCTCTCCACTCCTTGACGCAAATTGCCGGCACTGACCGTCGCGCCAGACTGGCCGCAACCCACCAGCAAGGTCGAAGCGGCCACGACCGCAGGGAGGACTCGAGCGCAACGGATCACAGGGGATCTCCTTCATCAAGGTGGACCCCAATAGTTTAATACCTTATTAAGGACATGTAAAGAAACGAGACATTCCCGACGTCCCCACGCAAAAGCGGGGGCCGTCAGGCCCCCGCTGTCACTCCCGGAATCGCTCGATTCAATACAGGGAGAGATACCGGTCAAGTTCCCACTGGCTGACGGACTTCCGGTAGTCGTCCCACTCCTGAGTCTTGGCCTCCAGGAAGCGTTCGAACACGTGGTCGCCCAAAGCCTCGCGGATCACGGCATCCTTCTTCAGTTCGGCCAGCGCCTCTCCCAGCGAGCCCGGCAGGTTTTCAATGTTGCGGTTGGAGCGCTCGTCCTGGCCCATGTGGTAGAGGTTTTCCTCAACGGGCTCCGGAGGCGTCAATTCACGCTTCACGCCGTCCAAGCCGCAAGCCAACATCACGGCAAACGCCAGGTAGGGATTGCAGGTCGGATCGGGACAGCGCAGTTCGACCCGCGTCGCCTTGATGGCCTTGGGATTGATGCGTGGCACGCGAATCAGCGCCGAGCGATTGTTCCGCGCCCAGGACACGTAAACGGGCGCCTCGTAACCCGGCACCAAGCGCTTGTAGGAGTTGACGGTCGGGCTCAGGATCGCGCTCATCGCCCGGGCGTGATGAAGAATGCCGGCGATGAAGTGCTTGGCCGTCTTGGACAGGCCATAGACATCCGTCGGATCATACATGGCCGTGTCGCCGTCCTTGAACAGGCTCATGTGGGTGTGCATGCCCGACCCGTTCACCCCGAAGATGGGCTTGGCCATGAAGGTGCAGTACAGGTCGTACTTCTGCGCGATGGCCTTGAGGGCATACTTGAAGGTGACGCAACTGTCAGCCGACGTCAGCGCGTTGGAGTACTTGAAGTCGATCTCGTGCTGTCCGACCGCGACTTCGTGGTGACTGGTTTCCACCTCGATGCCCAGGGCTTCCAGCGCGTTGACCATGTCCTGGCGCACGTGACTGGCCAGGTCGGTCGAGAGATCGAAATAGCCACCCCGGTCGTGCGGCAAGGGCGTCGGCGCCGTCGGGTCGTTGGAGCGGAACAGGAAAAACTCCAGTTCGGGACCGGTGTTGAAGTCGTATCCGAGCGCGCGCGCCGCTTCCAACTGGCGCTTGAGCAGTCCGCGGGGATCGCCGACGAAAGGCTCGCCGTCAGGGGTGTAGACCCAGCAAATGATGCGCGCAGTGGTGTTGTTGCCGCGCGTCCACGGGATCACCTGGAACGTGCTCAGGTCCGGCTTCAGAAACATGTCGGACTCCGCGATGCGGGCAAACCCCTCCACGGAGCTTCCATCAAACCACTTGCCGTTTTCCAGCGTGTCGGACAGCTGAGAGGTCGGAATCGTGACGCTCTTCACAATGCCGAGGATGTCAATGAATTGGAGGTCGATAAAACGAACATTCTCTTTCGCGATCACCTCACGAATCGAGGCTTCCAAACGTTCTGAAGTCGTGGTCACGAGCGGTTGCTCCTTTCTGAATCACGCTGTCGCCGCAAGGCCATTGGCTCCCCCTGCCGCTTCAACGCTCCGAATGATAGAGGGGAATGCCTGAAGATGGGCTGAAGACGGGCGAATGTTTTACTCAACAGCCGGCTTAAAAGTTTATCCCGATGATGTAGATTAGACCCGACACCGGTCGGTGTCAGGTCTGAAAACCCTTGAATCGAAGGGGTTTTTGGCCATCAGGACCAAGCGCCGTCGAGCCCCTTCAAGCGGCGCGTCCACCCCCAAAAAACAGGCGACAGAACGATGGCGCAGGCGGCCAGCGAAGAACGCTCCTCGTCATCCCGCGAGGGAAACGGCTTTCCGAGATGCATGGATGCCCCGCTGAACGCGTCAAAGGGCAGCCATGGCCGCTGCGTAATCCGGCTCTTCACTCACTTCTGGCACGAGTTCAGCGTGACGAACAATTCCGCTGGCATCCACCACCACCACTGCGCGCGCCAGCAGCCCTTTCAAGGGACCATCCAGCATCGTCACGCCATAGCGTTCACCAAATTCCGCATGGCGGAAGCTGGACATCGACGCCACCCGTTCGATCCCCTCTGCGCCACAAAAGCGTTTGTGAGCGAAGGGAAGGTCAGCGGAGACACAAACGACGGCCACGCCCAGGTAGCTGCCGGCCTCTTCGTTGAAGCGGCGCACAGAGGCGGCACAGGTCGGCGTGTCGATGCTGGGGAAAATGTTGAGCAGGACCCATTTGCCACGCAATTGGCTGAGGGGACCATCCGCCAGGTTCACGCCGGTCAGCACGGCATCTGGTGCTTCGGATCCCACCGCCGGCAATTCGCCACTGAGTTGAATCACGGTTCCCTTGAGCGTGACGGTCGCCATGTGAAACTCCCCATTCCGGTAGGATGGCCCAAGCTAGCTGCAGCATGCCCGAAACGGGCTTGTGGCTAACCATTTCATCCGACATCCCATGGGAAGTTTCCCCCGAAAAGACCAACCCCCCGCTCAACCCTTGCGGGGAACGGGGGGCCAGGTTCACACCTTGCGGTGGAATCTTAAAGGTCCTGGCGGCGGGCAACTCCCCCCCGGGTCTCCCCGGCAGTATTCTCGCTGCTGACGCGTTTCACGGTCGTGTTCGGGAAGCGCCTGCGGCCAAAAACCGGCCAGCGATGGACAGCGCAGCGCCCCCCCAAAAGACCAACCCCCCGCTCAACCCTTGCGGGGAACGGGGGGCCAGGTTCACACCTTGCGGTGGAATCTTAAAGGTCCTGGCGGCGGGCTACCTTCCCACCGGGTCTCCCCGGCAGTATTCT
>JAYKJB010000031.1 GCA_035285325.1 Candidatus Sericytochromatia bacterium | reverse complement strand
CCGCCCTGACCAGCCAGACCAGGCTGTCCGGGTCCCCATCCGCCGGCTTGTGCGGGCTGGCCAGGCTGACCAGGCTGACCAGGCTGTCCGGGTCCCCATCCGCGAGGTTGACCGGGCTGGCCAGGCTGACCAGGCTGTCCGGGTCCCCATCCGCCAGGTTGACCGGGCTGGCCGGGCTGACCAGGCTGTCCGGGTCCCCATCCGCCAGGTTGTCCGGGCTGACCAGGTTGTCCGGGTCCCCATCCGCCAGGCTGTCCGGGCTGACCAGGTTGTCCGGGCTGGCCAGGTTGACCGGGTTGGCCGGGCTGTCCGGGTCCCCATCCGCCGGGCTGGCCAGGCTGACCGGGTTGTCCGGGCTGGCCGGGTCCCCATCCGCCAGGCTGGCCAGGCTGACCGGGTTGACCGGGCTGGCCAGGCTGTCCGGGTTGCTGCCCCAACGGGGGTTCCCCCGGGTTGATTTGCTTCAGGCGGAAGGCGGCCGGTGCCGCGTCCCCTTCCTCGGCTGAATCCGCCGCCAGCTCGACCTCTTCCATCCAGGAGTCGATCGCCATCACGAAATTCATGATGTCTTCGGCCTGCTGGTCGGCCGCTCCAGGTTCGCTGAACGCCGGCATACCGCCGCTGGTCGGCGGCATGACGTAGCCCGGCATCATCTGACTTTGCCCGGGCATTCCGGGGCCTTGTGCGCCAGGCACGGGCTGGCCAGGGGCTTGGCCAGGGGCTTGGCCGTTGCCGGCGCGCACCGCGGCGAGCATCGCCGGATCGATGTTACACGCGGTGAGAGAGGCGACGGACAGGGTCGCGGCAATGGCGTGACGCCACGAACGACGGGAGCAATTCATTCGATGGGCCTGAGACCTTTCTGCAGTGGCGCAAAATTCAAGGGAACCACGCGCCCTTACAGGCAGTCTGACGGGTTCCCGACATGGGATCTGCCGATTGCATGCCCCAATAACGACAAACCTTAACGCGTATCAAGGGCCCGCCAGTTCGGTCTGTCTGGCAAGGCGGGACGGCGGGTATCACCACCTCAGGAGTGGATTCCCGTTCTGTGAGGAGGAAATCCGATGTCCCATCCATCGCCGAGGGCACCCGAAGGGTTTGTCAGGGGACTGGGGCCTTTTGATGCCACCATGATGGTGGCCGGCTCGATGGTCGGCTCCGGCATCTTCATCGTGTCGGCCGACATGGCGCGTCAGCTCGGTTCGCCGGGCTGGCTGTTGCTGGTCTGGCTGATCACGGGCTTGCTGACCGTGATGGCGGCCCTCAGTTACGGTGAACTGGCTGCCATGATGCCGCGGGCCGGCGGGCAGTACGTGTATTTGCGCGAGGCCTACGGCCCCCTGGTCGGGTTTCTGTACGGCTGGACGCTGTTCACCGTGATTCAGACTGGCACGATCGCAGCCGTCGCCGTGGCCTTTGCGAAGTTCCTTGGTGTGCTCTGGCCCGCGCTGGCTGATCTGTCGCTCTTCGGGGGGGGCACCTGGGTTTTTTCGGGTCAGCAAGCCGTGGCCGTGGCCGTGGTTTGCGGCCTCACGGGGCTCAACCTGCGGGGCTTGAAAACCGGACGGGGAATCCAGAACCTGCTCACGGTCACCAAGTTGCTGGCCCTGCTGGGCTTGATCGGGCTGGGCTTGCTGATGGGGCGCCACCTGCCCGAGGCCTTTGCCTCCGCCTCCTTCTGGCAAGCCCGCAGCCTGTCCGGTGAGGCGTTGCCCCCGCTGGCCTTGTGCGCGGTGGTCGGTACGGCCATGGTGGGTTCGCTGTTCTCGGCGGATGCCTGGAACAACATCACCTTCACGGCCGGGGAGGTGCGGGAACCTCAGCGCACCATTCCGCTCAGTCTGGCACTGGGGACGTTGCTCGTGATCGGGCTGTATGCCCTCGCGAACCTGGCCTATCTGGCTGCCTTGCCCTTTTCCGCGATCCAGCACGCCCCGCACGACCGGGTCGGAACGGCCGCTCTGGCTGCTCTGATCGGGCCGGAGGCCGCGGTGGTCATGGCGATCGCCATCATGGTCTCCACTTTCGGATGCGCCAATGGTCTGGTGTTGGCAGGGGCGCGTGTCTACTGGGCCATGGCCCGCGACGGCCTGTTCTTTCGGCGCGTGGCGGAGCTGAATAGCCACGGTGTGCCGGCCTTCGCGTTGATCCTGCAGGGAGCCTGGGCTTGTGTTCTGACGCTGTCCGGACGCTATGGCGATCTGCTCGATTACGTGATCTTTGCAGCCTTGCTCTTCTATGTGGTGACCGTCTCGGCGGTGTTCGTGCTGAGGCGCACCCGTCCGGAGGCCGAGCGCCCGTACCGGGCGCTCGGCTACCCCTGGATACCGGCCCTGTATGTCGCCCTGGCCAGCCTGCTGCTGGTCGATTTGCTGGTTTTCAAGCCGACCTACACCTGGCCTGGCCTGGCGATCGTGTTACTGGGTGTTCCGGTCTATGCGGCCTGGCAACTGGTTCAGTCGCGTCCGGGCAGGGCCTGAGGAAAGGGCCTGCTGCAGCCTTCTCACGCCAATGGTCGCGACAGGCCGGCCGTTTGCGCGGGTATGCACAGCGAGGAGGCATGGCATGCGTGGCCGGGGCTTGGTTCGATCAGGGGCTTGGGGCATCGTAGGGTGCCTGATCGCCTGCAGCCCAGCCCCGGAAGCGGTCCAGGTGCCTCCGATGACCCCTGGAATGGCCGGGAGCCGACCGTCGCCGCTCAGTCAGCTGGTGGCCTCGGATGGCTGCCTGGCCTTGCGGCCCTCGAACGATCCCGTCAAGGGTTCGCCGCTGCAGGGGGCTTACGTGGGTCAACACTTACCAGCAGACTGGCAGTTGCTGGATGAGAAGGCCATCAGCTTGCGGTTTCGCGATTGGGAGCGGAGCGCGGACTGGCGCTGCGCTTCGCGTTATTATCCTGAGGCGGTCGCGATTTACCTGGCCCTGATGGGGCGCCCCCCGCTTGCGCCGCCTCGCCCCACGCCGAGTCCGCGCGTCACATCGCGTTCCTGAGCGCCTAGAGTGAACAGGGGGAGATTCGGGAGACCCACGCCGGCTGGCCTTCGCTGCACCAGCTGGACCACCATACGGCCTTGATCCGAGGGCTTGTTCGGGGTCGCAGCAGCGGGTATGGTTTGGGTCCGGAGGGGGGCCTTTCGGGGCGATCGCCGGGTTGGTCGGACGAGCAAGGGGGGCAGCATGCGCAACCGATTGGTCTGGGGCCTTTTCCTGCTGGGGGCCTGGCAAGCCCTGGTGGCTTGTGACGCCCAGAACGTGGCGGCGGGTGGCGCGCTGGCTGCCCAGGCCCTGACGATCACGGCGGCCGACGAGCGACGAATGGGGGAGCAGACCAAGCAGCAGGTGTTGCAGGATACCCCGCGTCTCGAGCAGGAAGCCCTTCAGACCTATCTGGCGGAACTCGGGACGGCGATCGTCTCGACGAGCGAGCCCAGCGGAAGGGCCTTCGAATGGCACGTGGTGGTATCCGACGAGGTGAACGCCTTCGCCGCCCCCGGTGGGTTTGTCTTCGTCACCACGGGGGCCCTGAAACTCATGCAGAATGAGGCCCAGCTGGTCGGGGTGCTGGGGCATGAAGTGGCGCACGTCGTGCGCTCCCATTCTCTTCAAGGAATTCGACAGGCCTTGCTGGCCCAGGGGGTCGTGACGGGGGTGCTGGGGGCAGAACCGGACAAGCTGGCGGAACTGGGGGCCAAGGTCGCCTCCAGCCTGATTCTCAAGCACAATGATCGGGCCTTCGAACTGGAATCCGACCTGTGGGGCGCCGACGCCGCCCATGCCTTGGGCTACGATCCGCGGGAGCTCGCGGCGTTCCTGCTCATCCTGTCGCGCCAGGCGGGGGAACCGCCGAAATGGGCCTCTTGGTTTTTTGATCATCCTGGAACGCCCGAGCGCATCGCGGCCCTGGAGGCCCATGTGGCCTCGCGCGGTTGGAACCTCTCGGCAACACGGCAAGACGCCGCGCGATTTCGCGCGCGCATCGCAGGGCTGTGAGCCCGCGCGCGCGCAGCGGCCGATGAGGTTCGGAAGTCGTTCTCGCAGGGGTGCAACCCGCACGGTGAGTCGCGCTGGCGTGTGCTAGGATGGCCCCTGGTTGTCGATGTCCAGAAGGGATTTCCCGATGGCGATCCAGCGGATCGAATACAAAGGCGTCACCTGGTTGAACATCCCGCAGCCCACGGTGATGGACATTGAACATCTGCGCCAGAGCTTTCCGTTTCATCCCCTCGACATCGAGGATCTGCTCGGCAACCTGCAACGCCCGAAACTCGACGAATACGACGACTATCTGTTCCTGGTGCTTCACATGCCGATTTACGACAAGGATCGGCGCGTCACGACTCCGTCCGAGGTGAATCTATTCGTGGGGCCGGACTATCTGGTGAGCTTGCACAAGGGCGACTTGTGGCCTCTGACCAAACTGTTCGAGTCGGTTCAGGCCTCTGAGCGCTTGCAGGCGGACAACCTGGGCAATGGTCCGGGGTACCTGCTGTATCGCCTGATCGACAAGCTGGTCGACAACTGTTTTCCGCTGGTCTACAAGATCGAGCGCAACGTGGGTGAGGTCGAAGCCAAGATTTTCGAAAGCAAGACCCGCGAGACCGTCTTCGACCTCAGCGTCATCCGTCGCGACATCATCGCGTTTCGCCGCATCGTCAAGCCGCAAATTCCAGTCATCAGCCGACTCGAGTTTTTGAAGTCCCGGATCCTGAGTGAGGAACTGGACATCTATTTCTCAGACATTTCCGACCACCTCGGCAAGATCTGGGATTCTCTCGAGGATCTCAAGACCATCACCGAAAGCTTGAACGACACGCACACCTCGCTGACGAGTTACCAGACCAGTGAGGTGATGCGCGTGCTCACGACCATCAGTGTGATCATGTTGCCGCTGACCTTGGTGTCAGGTATTTACGGCATGAACATTGCCCTGCCGTTCTCTCAGAACCCTCACGCCTTCACCTTCGTGATGGGCGTGATGGCGGCCGTGGCGATCGGCATGTTGGGCCTGTTCAGAATGCAGCGTTGGATCTGACGGTCGTCAGCAGGAGCGGCGCGTCACACGGGTGGTAACGGTCCGGTATGGTTGCGCTTGAGTTGCGCTGCTTTGCGGCGCGCATCCCGGGAATCGTCGGCCAGTCGGTAGGAATCCGTCAGGTTGATATGCCCGTCCTGGTTTCGTTCGGCGGCGCGCGCCTCCGCTTCGCTCAGCGGTTCCATGCCGACGATGGCCCCCGATATCTTGTTGGCCAGGTCAAGCTGGGCCGCGGCCGCCATCTCGACGTCCTCCGTGTCGACTTGACCATCCTGGTTGATATCGGCCGCCGCACGCTTGTCCGGCGGCAGGGCCTGGCCTTGGGCCAACGCATCGGCGATTTCCCGGGCACTCACCTGGGCCAGCTTGTCGTAGATTCCGTCGCTCATGGTGTTTCGCCTTTCTCGCGGTCGAACCTGGAGGTCGCATACCCGCGCGCGCTACCGGGTGAACCCGGGTGGGGGTTCGTGGCTCGGCCCACGTGTTCACTAGCTTGGGCGAGCGCTTGTCCGAACCGGATGCGCCTGCCGGTCAGCCCGGCGGCATCCGCTCGATCAGGTGAGCGGCAGGGTTCGCTGCCCCTGCGTGAAACGGCTGGTTGGCGGGTACACTGCCAGTAGCCTGCTCGCGCGCCCGTGGTTCCCTCTGACGAGACCACGTCCCACTGAATGAATGTCGGGAGGTCGACCCAGTGCCAAGCTTATCGGATCTGATCGACTCGCTGCGCCGACTGCTGCTCGGAACCCCGGCACCGGTGCCGGTACCCGTCCCCGTTCGCGACCGGAGCCGCTGACAGGCCTGCTGGGGTCGGGTTCACTGACTCACGCCCTGCAGATGTTCGATCCGCGGAGCGCCTGATGGCCAATCGATGCTGATGACATCCAGCCGGCAGGGTCGCTCTCCCGTCGCTTGCATGTACAGGGTGGCCAGCCGCTCCAATCGGCGCAGCTTGAGCGCGTTCACGGCAAGGCTGCCGCGTCCGAAACGACCACTTCGTCTCGTCTTCACCTCGACGAAGACCAGCACGCCGTGATCGTCGGCGATCAGGTCGATTTCTCCCAGGCGACAGCGCCAGTTCCGCGCCAGGAGGTGCCATCCGAGGCCGTGCAGCCAGCCCCGGGCAAGCTCTTCGCCTGACCTTCCGCAATTCAGGTGAGTATGCGCCTTCATACCGATGAATGGTGGTGTGGCGGTGAGTCGAACTTGCCTGGCCCCCCATCCACCAGCCTGGAACGGCTCATGGACGTGCGGCATCCGGAATCCCCGTGGACTTTCCCCGGGGCGGCTGCCATCATGCGGCCGGTCAGTTCTTCCCGCATGCCGGTGGAGCCGTGAGGCAGCCTTCCTGATGAGCTTCGCGATCACATTCTTGGGCACCACGGTGGCCTGGCTGATCGTGGCCCTGCTGGCGGTTTCCTGGGGGGCGGTGTCGATCCCGCCGGAGGAACTGGTCCAGCTCATCGGCTGGGGCGCGCCAGGTACCGCCCTCGTTCGACCGGAAATCACCGCGGTCTTCTGGGACATCCGGCTGCCGCGGGTCTTGCTGGCCTCCTTGGCCGGTGCGGGCCTGTCGCTGGCCGGCGGTGCCTGGCAGGCCGTTTTGCGCAATCCGCTGGCCGACCCGTATTTGATCGGGGCGTCGGCGGGTGCGGCCGTGGGCGCCGGGGCCGCCCTGCTGTTCGGCCTGGGGGGGGGCTCGCCGATGGCCTTGCCGGGACTGGCCTTTCTCGGCGCCCTGGGGGCGGTTGGGGCGGTCTATCGCCTGGCTTGGCGGCCGGGACAGTCGCTCTCGGTGGAGCGTCTCCTGCTGGCCGGGGTGGCGGTCAGTTCATTCCTGTCTGCGGGTCTGACCGGCACGATGGTGTTGCGCTCAGCCGATTTCACGCCGCTCTATCTCTGGCTGATCGGGAGCCTGGCCGGGCGCGGCTGGGAACAGTTGAGTTTGATGGCGCCCTACGGATTGATCGCCACGCTGGGGCTGATGCTCTACCTGCCGCGGCTCAACCTCATGCAGTGGGGGGATGAGACGGCTCGCAGTTTGGGGGTGGAAGCACGCCGCGACCCTCGTGCCGTCATTGCGCTGGCTGCCTTGCTGACCGCCTCGGTGGTCTCCGTGTGTGGGATGATCGGATTTGTCGGATTGGTGGTTCCCCATCTGGCGCGCCTGCTGGTGGGCCCTGATCTGCGCCGCATGATCCCCTTGGCGGTGGTGCTGGGGGCGACGCTGCTGACCGCCGCTGATCTCGCGGCACGAACCTTGTTTGCGCCGCTCGAAGTCCCGGTGGGGGTTGTCACCGCCCTCCTTGGGGCGCCCTTCTTCCTGTTGTTGCTGGCGAGGCGTTCGGCATGACGGCTGGGCGCTTGCAGGCCTCTGGACTGGTGTGTGGGTACGGCCTGACCCCCGTTCTGGCAGGTGTCGACCTGAGACTCGATGAGGCTGAGTTTGTCGGCTTGCTGGGCGCCAACGGGGTCGGCAAGTCGACCTTGCTGCGTGCGCTGGCGGGTCTGTCGGCATTGCAGGGCGGCCAGGTCGCCCTGATGGGGCGATCGCTGGCTGATTGCGATGCGCGCGCCCTGGCGCGTCTGCGTGCCTACCTTCCGCAGCACCAAGCCCTCGAAACGGGCTGGCGGGTCGATCAAGCCGTGGCCATCGGTCGTGCGCCGCATCAGTGGGGCTGGGGCGTGTGGCCTGGAGCGGAGGACCGTCGTCAGGTCCAGCGGGCGATGCAGCAGGCTGGCATCCTGGACCTTCAGCATCGTCGCATGGAGACGCTTTCCGGGGGACAGCGTCAGCGCGTTCACCTGGCGCGGGCCCTGGCGCAGGCCACCCCGATCCTGATGCTCGATGAGCCCACCGCTCATCTCGATCTCAGTCATCAACTGGCGTTTTACGATCTGGTCCGAAGCACGGTCTCAACGTCCGGGGTGATGGTGTTGGCGGTGCTGCATGACCTCAACCTGGCGGCTCAATTTTGCGATCGCCTGGTGGTGCTGGGCGGCACGCCTGCGCGCGTGATGGCCGACGGTCCCCCGGGCCAGGTGCTTTCCCGGGACCTGGTGGCCAAGGCTTTCGGGGTGGATGTTCAGATTCGCTTTCACCCCGACAGTGGCCGTCCCTACCTCCTGCCGCAGGCCGGACGTCCTGATGGCGTGTCGCGCCTGCCGGTGGCGGTTCGAGCGCGGGGCCTGATCCGCTGGCACGTGGTCTGCGGCGGTGGCTCGGCGGCCGCTCCGTTACGCGACCTCACCGCTTGGGGGGTCGATGTGCGGGTGGGGGTGGTCAATGCCTTGGATTCGGATGAATGGCTGGCGGAACAGCTCGGGGTGCGCTGTTTGACGGAGGCCCCCTTTTCACCGATCGGGGAGGAGACGGGACAGGCGCTTGCGCAGGCCTTGGGGACCTCCGACGCCGTGGTCGTGACGGAGGTGGCGTGGGGGAGTGGTAACGTGGCCAATCTGCGGCTTCTTCTATCGCGCATGCGGGCGCCTGAGCCGCCCGCTCTGTTCTTGCTGGGAGGAGAGACGCTCTCCGCCCGTGATTTCACGGGGGGCGAAGCGGCGCGCCTGTGGGAGCAGTTGAAAGGCCTCGGGGAGCCTTGGCCCAGCTGGCAGGCCTTGCGCACGGCCCTGGAGCAACAGGAGCCCTGATCGCGGCGATCACACGAGCCCGGCCAGCTTCGCTGGCCCTGGCCCCGATCGCTGCGTCACAGCCTCCCATTCGCCAGCCCCTGTAAGCTGGCCTCCACCCGTGTCGCTTGCTGGCGGGCAGACTTGTCGGGAGGATGTCTTGGCCGTATCGGTTTTGCCTTGGCTGCTGGGGTTGTTCGTGCTGGGGGCGGGGGGGCCGGCTCTGGCTGCGCCGGCCGACCCATCGGCACCCACCAGTGAGCTGGCCAGTCTGGCGGGCCGGGCAGCCGCTTTGCCTCAGAATGCGGATGCACAGTTTGAGCTGCTGGTGGCCGCGCTGGCCACGCCGTTCCCCGAGCGTGCCTGGCCGATCTATCGTCGACTGCTCGAACTCGACCCGCACTACCCACGCCGAGCCGTAGAGCACTACGGACAACTGGTGCGCGAGACCCCGCACGAGCGTGCGGCCTGGCTGCGCCTGGCATTGGCCAACGATCTGGCCGGACGGCCCCGCGAGGCCAAACGTCAGCTGGCCTACCTGATCAAGTATTTTCCACCGGATGCAGACACCCTGGCTTACGCCGGTTGGGTGGCGTTCGAATTGAAGCAGTCAGCCGGGGCCATGGCATTGTGGCGGCGAGCCCTGGCGCTTCAGCCCGATCATGTGGCAGCCCAGTGGTTGCTGGGGCAGGCTTATCTTCGCCAGGGGCAGCAGGCGCGCGCCGCGCAGGTTCTGGGGAGCGTGGAAGCGGCTCGCACGCAGCAGGCCACCCTCGGGCTTTGAGCGCTGAACCCTGATCAGCAAAGCGAAGGGTGGTTTTTTTTTCGCCACACGGTTGCGCTGAATTAAAAGTTGCGCTATATTCAGATTGTCGATTGTTGTTGAGCGACGAAAGCCGGAAGCCGCGAAGGGCCCTACGGCATCACCGAAACGCTCCACACGTTCCCTTTAGGAACGATTCGCGCCCCCGATTCCGAGGACCACCTCGAGAATGCAGAGCGACAATCGATTCTGGTGTCTCTGTTGAAGGGGTTCCAGGCGCGATGCCGCAGGGTGGCTGCATCGGTCCGGTGGCCCGGTTTTCTCGCAAGAGATCGTGGTTTCCGGCAGATTCCAAAACGCTTCACCCTGTGGGGTTGACAAAGGAATCTGGCTCTGAAATAATAAAAAGACACGAAGCAAGGTTAAGCAAACATAAAGAAACGATGTTTTCTTGCCTAAGGCTTTCAATCCAGTACCTTGACAACTGAATAGCCAAGCGAACGCACCAAGCTCTTGTCAAAAAACGAAGAAGAGCAAAAAAAGAGCCGGCACCCGCGAGGGTGACCTGACTCGCCGAGAATATTTCTTGGAGAGTTT
>JAYKJB010000030.1 GCA_035285325.1 Candidatus Sericytochromatia bacterium | reverse complement strand
AGGTGGCGCCGTCGAGCCCGATCAAGGTGGCGCCGTCCATTCCGATGAGGCCGGCCTTGTTGGCGGCGGCCGCGCCGGCGGCGGGGTTGCGCAGGGTCGGCTTGGCGGGGGCTGGTCGTCCGGCCAGGTTACCGCCCTGACAGGCCGCGAGGCAGAGCGAGAGGGCCAATGACCAGCTGATCCGGGTGCGCATGCAATTCCTCAGGCCATCCGGCGGCGGCCGGCGAGTCGGTGTGCTGCTCTCATACCCCAAACAAATCCCGCAGAGGGGCTCTGTTTTCGTCGGCTTTGTCGCCCTGGCATTCAGGGGCCCAGCGTGAGTTCGTTCAGCTTGCCCGTGTACAGGTCGACGAAGACCAGCTTGCCGCCGTCCGGTCGCACCACCATGGTCAGCGGGCTGAAGCCCCCCTCGAAGGTCGTGGACAGGCCCAGGCCCGCCAGCGTGCGCAACTTGCCATCCGCATCCAGGCGCCGGATGCGTCCGTCCAGGTCTTTGAGCGGGAGGCCATTCATGAGCTTGGCCATGTCGAAGCCCGTGCCCTCGACGAACTGGGCCATGCCGCGCGTACCCACCTCGGCGATGTAGAGGCGACCGGCCGGATCGAAGGCCAGCCCCGTCGGCAGCAGCAAGGAGGCCTCCCGCGCCGGGATATCCCGTTCATCGGCCACGGTGTCGTTGGTGATCTTGGCCAGGGTTGGAAAGATGCCGTTGCCCACCTCGGTCGTGAGCATCCCGTCCGGGCCGAGGCTGAGCACCTGGTTGCGCATGAGGTCCGTGAAGAAAATGCGACCGTCAGCGGCCACCGTCAGGCCCAAGGCGGCACCGATGCGCACGCTCTTCGCTCCCACACGGCCCTCGAGGGGCCCCAGTGAGGCGGTCGAGGCGGAGGAACCGGCCAGGTGGGTCAGGCGGCCGTCTTTTTCGACCCGCCACAGCGCGTTGAAGCGTTCGAACGTCACGGCGTTGGTGGAACTGGCTGCACCGGGCGCCAACATGGTGTCGCTGGAGGCACGTTGCATGACCGCCGAGAAGACCGGCAAACCCTCGGGCGTGGCAGCCACCGCCGCCACCTCGCGGAACGAAACGTTGCGGGCCTGGAGGGGAATATCCTCGCGCCAGAACGCCAGCGTGTCATCCGGATTACCCGCCACCACCTCCAGCTCCCCGTTGGCGTAGAGCCGGCTGATGCGCCGGGAGTTCATCTCGGCGATGAAGAAGTCCTCGCCCACCCGCGCGATCGAGAGGGGGCCATCCAGCTGGTTGGCCTTCACGCGCCCCGTCCAGCCGATCCGGCCGGCCTCTCCTCCCGCGATGATGCTGAGCCACCCGTCTTGCAGACGACGCACGGTGTGAGCCCCCACTTCCACCAGCACGGGGCGGCCCGTGGAATCGAGCGTGACCCCGCCCGGGATGTTCAGGGCCGATTCCAGCGCCAGTTCCTGGCGGGCGGCCCGGCTGCCGATCACGGTCGTGACCTCGCCTCCCGGCGCGATCTGGCGGACCAACCCGTTGGCGTAATCCGTGAGCAGCACGCTGCCATCGGGCCGGCGGGCCATGTAACTCGGCACGTTGAACCTGGCCTCCAGGCGTCCCACCGGGCCGTCGTTGACCCCGGCTTCGCCCGCGCCGGCGTAACGTTCCCGGCGACCGTCGGGATAGATCCGCTGGATCACGTGCTGGAGGCGTTTGACCTTGTCGGACAAGGTGACGAGCACGCTGTTCTCGACATCCGGCAACAGCGCCGAGTAGATCTTGTCATAGGGTTCCGTCGCGAGGCTCATCATCTTCCAGTCTCCTTCGCCTTCGCGCCGCCAGAGGGCCCCGCCGGACATCACCCACACGGCGCCATCGGGCGTCTGGCAGACGGCGCTGATGGTCTGGGTGGTCGTCCCGATCAGGGGAGCGGGAATCATCTCGGCAAGCCGCGCCTGTCCATCCAGGCGCCAGAGCTTGTGGCCCTCCACGCTGCTGCCTTCCCCTAACCAGAAGCCTCCCTGGGGCGCCGGGGCGATCGCCGTCAGTGGTCTCAGCGAGGCCTCGCGCCCGTTCAGGCCAATGGCCGGTGCTGCTGTGCCGCCACCGGCGAGTCGCTCGCGCCCGCTACCGTCCAGGTTGCAGCGATAGACCCGTTTGCCCCACCGGGAGGCCAGGTACAGGCGCTCGTCCGGTCCCACGAAGAGCCGCTCGAAGGCCATGCGTGGGTTGATCTCGGGGTCCGGCGGTGCGCAGATGCCGAACAGGGCCTGCATGTTGCCGGCAGGGTCCACCCGCAGGACCGCGCCGGAAAGCTCGAAACCCAGGTACATGGAGCCGTCCTTGGCGGCGGCGATGCCAAAGGGCAGGGGCAGGGGAGTGTTCAGGGCCTTGAGGTTGTCCCGGCAATAGCCCGTGCCGGCCACGGTCATGACGCGCCGTACGGCTTCGAGGGCCTCGCCGAGGGCCTGTCCGAGCGGGTTCTTTTCGGCGGCGAACTGGTCCATGGCCCGGGCCAGACCACTGGGCATGGTGGCCTTCATGTCGGGCGGGGTTTGCGTGGCCATCGTGGCCAGGGTTTTCTCGTGGGCCTGGCGGGCGAGTTCGGTGGTCAGGCGGTCGAGGCTCTCGGCGGGGTCGCGCTGGGTGGTGAGGATCGTCTCACCGATCCAGCTGGTGAGCATGGTCGAGGCGGTGTCGAGCTGGATCGGGGC
>JAYKJB010000029.1 GCA_035285325.1 Candidatus Sericytochromatia bacterium | reverse complement strand
GGTCGATGTAGGGCACCTCACTCCCCCACTCATCGGCCTGCATCACGGCCGTGAGCCAGACTTCCGTGACCCGATCCACCAACGCAGCGCCACCGAGGATCATCCCATCCACCCGATGCTGGGTCTGAGCCCCTGAACGCGCGGGGTTGGGCAGGGGCGGACAGGGTTTGCCCGGCACCGACCACGCCTCGGCCCCGCGCGCGCCGAGTGCCTCGGCGTGCCAGGTCAGCCAGTCGTGGCCCCACAGGTGAAAGCGCCAGTCCTTCGGAATGGCGCGTTCACCGTAGTGGGCGCCGGCCAGGGCACCGGCGATCGCCGCCGTCGTGTCGGCGTCTTGCCCCAGGTTGGCCGCCATCAGCACGCAAGCTTCGAACGTCTCTGTCCGGGCGAAGCACCAGCAAGCAGCCGCCAGACTGTCCGCCGCGTATCCGCCCGAACGCACGTCGCCCCGCTCCCAGCCGAGGTAAGCGGCCTCGACCGTGGGCTGAACGTCCGGGTGCAGGGGCGTGGCCAGCCCGGCGAAGACGTCACGAGGAGCAGCCAGCAGCGCCGCCTTGGAGGCGCCTTGCAAGGCCTGGACCAGCAGCAGGGCCATGACCCGACAGGCGTCCACGGCGGCCGGGTGGGCGTGGGTGGTGCGGCTCTGCGAGGCGGCTTGGGCGATCGCCGTGGGGGCGTCGTCCCACCAGGCCAGGGCCACCGGCGCGAGGCGCATCAGCGAGCCGTTGCCGCCATCCTGCCCATCGCTGGTGCGGTAAGGGGCGCCGGTCCGGGCGAAGGCGTCGAGCGCCCGGCCGGTGGCGCCGCCGATGTCGAAGCAGTGGCCCTTGCTGCTGAGGTGCCCCTGTCGCCGCCAGGCCTGATAGCGCGTCAGCTGGTCCAGCGGATCATGCCCGCGACACGCGACCAGGCTTTCCGCCAGGCAAGCGGCCAGGCTGGTGTCGTCGGTCCAGTCGCCGGGCCGCAGGGCGTGCGGGCCCCCGCCGAGCAGATCGGTGACGGGCGGAAAACTGTCGCGGGCCAGGAATTCGACCTGGGCCCCGAGGGAATCGCCACAGGCGAGGCCGAGCAGGCTGCCGCGGGCGCGGTCACGCAGGGTCAATGGGTGGGTCATGACTTTGTTCTCCTGAAAAAGGGCTACACCTTCCCTTCGCCACACCTGAGGGGGGGTATCTGCCCCTCGTTTCAAAAAAGTGGCGCGAGGCTGTCTGGCCGGCAGGGGCGCGGGGGCGATCTGCTCACTTTCCGGGTTTCCTTTTCCAAAAATTAATCCAGTCTTTGCCTGCTTCCCCTGACCTTGTTGTTCGCCCCCCCGATGTTCTCCTCGTGAAGCGTCGGCGCCCTGCGGATCCCGCAGCGCCAGCAACGGTCAGGGCCTGCGATGCCAGCCGGGCTCCGGGGACCGCTGCGATGTCAGGGAGGTCGTTCCATGAGCTTGCTGAACAAGGTGGTCGGCCGCGGCGCGGCGATGCTCTCTCGCCGCGTGGAGGCGCTCGGGTCCTCGGCGTTGCAGGCAGGCGGGCGCGACGCGGCCCACGCGCTGGGCGATCGCCTTGCCCTGGCGGCCGCGAAGCCCGCCGAGGCCCTGTTCCCGCGCCGCGCGGTGGCCCTGGCGGTGGGGCAGCAGGCGGCCCAGGACCGGCTTGCGCCGATGCTCAAGGAGGCGGGCCGCACGCTCACCTTCGCGCCCACGCGCTACGGCTTGGCCGACCTGAAGGCCTACCAGCGCAACGCGCACAGGTTTGCCACCATCGCCAAGGACTTCCGCGGGGAGTTTCACACGCACACCTACCTGCGGGATGAAACGCGGCGACTGTTCGGCGCCCACGACCCGGTCGCGGAGCAGGCCCAGAGCTTGCGCAACAGCCTCTACTGGCGGATGCGTGACGCCGCCCGGAACCTGGAGCAGATGCCCCTCATCGCGCCCGAGTGGGTGCGCAAGGCCTGGAAGCTGGTTGGCTTCGACGTGGATGCCTTCGACCGCAAGGTGGTCCAGCAGCTCGGCCCCAAGGGCCTGGCTGACATCCCCGGTTGGGTGCCCCGGGCGTGGGAACAGGGTCCGGGCGCATCATTCGGAACCTGAGCGTTGCTCTGGCGTGCGCGCGCTCCGTGTTCAAGAGCTGAATTGACCGGAACTGCTTCCCGCCAGGCAGCTTGCAAGGTCCGGGCCCCTACAACGGAATCAGGCGGCTGGCTGGCTTGATATGTTGTTATAAATGTTATATCCATGAAGGGGGCCTTGTTGGACATCGTGATCACGAACTGGGCTCTCCGCTCCTACATGCGTCTTCGCCATACGGGCCACATCTCCGCGGTCGACTACTGGGACACGATCCGGCCGGACCTCCTACGCCTTCACCGGCTGGCTGAAGACCCGAAGTTCCAGGTCGCGAAGTTCTGGTCACCGGCGTTCAGTCAGGGCATCAGCGTTCAGAACGGTTACAAGATGAAATGGCACCAAATGGGAGATGGTGCAGTGCAGCTCAGGCTTCCGGTGTTGCTTCTGGGGGATGCCTTCCTGTGTGAGGCTTACGTGAAGGATGGGAGCCCGACTGAAAAGCGTGCGTTGGCCAGGTTCGCGGTGCATGCGCAGCGAATTCGTGAAGGTCACTATGAGGTGTGCGGGAGGTTGCCGTGACGTTGTTTCTCGATGCAGGTGCCGGGGCGCTCGACCGAGACGAGGCAGTCGACCGGTTGGCCGAGCTTGTCCCCATCTGCAACGAGATGCTGGCGGCCGGCCTGCCGAAGCGGTTCGCCATCACAGCGATGGCGAAAGCCGTGCGCTACGAAGGGCTGCGCCATCTGCTTCAGATGTGGCGCGAGGAAACGGATTCGAGCCTCCGCGACGACATCGTTGCAGACCTGGCAGAGCTGTTGGAGGATCTCGAGACGGACGGCATCGTCGAGCGGCCGTCTCTCCGCCATCGCGACGTCGACTCGCTCATCACCGACGTCCGCGCCTTCAAAGACGCGCTGCGCTGCGTTGTGGACCGGTGCGGCGGAATCAGCTGGCTTGCCGAGCGTAGCCGGATTCCCCAGCCCTCGCTCTCCCGGTTCTTCAACAGCACTGCCCTGCCCCAGCGTGGCACGCTGCTCAAGCTTCGTGAGGCACTGACGCCTGAAGGTACGGCCCTCATCGAGGGATGGCTGGGGCGTTGAGGGGGCTTCCCAGCCTGGGTTGGGACGGCGTGACTACGGGGGCGATTGCCTTGGGCCCACCGGCTCGATCACCCACACGCCGGCTTCCTCGGCCGGCCGGAGTCGCACCTGGTTCCGGTACGTCGAGCGGTAACCGCCGGGCCCGAAAAACCCCTCCAGTACCTCTGTGAGAAGGTTCGGGACCTCAGGCCCGTCCACAGGCTCGGTCTTCAGCACGTTGATGGCCACCTTCGCGACCTTGGCCCACAGCCGCCGGCCGCCCACCAGCACCGCCACCCAGCCCCGCGGCAGCCCGTCGCCGGTGCCGTCGCCGAGCTGGATGAGGCCCTGGTCGCCCGCGTTGTGGATGACACGGAAGGTGTCTCGACGCTCGTAGCGGCGCTCGAAGTAGGCCGTGAGGCGCCAATCGAGTCGGGCCTCGACGGCGGCCCGGAACAGCGCCGGGTCGCTCGCGCTGGGGCCGGTGTAGCGGAGGGTGTTCCCATCGAGTGAGAAGAAGAGGCGGCGCTTGCCCTTGCCCGGGTTGGTCCAGGCCGCGATGGGATTGTTCATCACGTAGGCGCGCAGGCGATCGGGCGGCACCGAGTCCAGGGCCGCCACTTCGGGGCCGAGGTCCCGCTGGCGGTGGGGACTGGCTGCGAAGTAGGCTCGGAAGTCGGCGACCAGCGCGTCGACGGCCACGGGCACGTCGAGACCGCCCCGGCGGACGAAGGCTTCCAGCACAACCATCTTGAAGGCGCGCGTCATGGGCGTCTGCTCGACCTCCAAGAGGAAAGAACCGACCTCGCTCTCCAGTTGCTGATGCGCGGCGTCAAGCGTCCCGAGCGTCTGCAAGAAGGCGTGCCAGCTGCGGAACTCCTGCCGGTAGGAGCGCACGGCGAACCGGCCCCAGCGGTGAAGCTCCAGCAGCGAGGGCGGATGGCCGAGGTTTTCCGCCACCTCGCGATAGGCTGCGATCAAGGCCTCTCGGCGTGGCTCGCCCCGCTGGACCATCGCTGTGAGCAGATCGATCGCCTGCCAGTCCAGGTGTAGTTTCACCCCAGGCGGTAGCCCCACCCAGGTGTCGGCTGCCGCGGCCTCCATGGCTTGAATGACCTCCCGGGCTGGCGTGTCGGGTTCCAGGCCCAGCAGCACGGGCACCTTCAGGTGTGCCCGGCGGTAGTTGCCGATGAAGTCGACGACGGTGACGAACGACTTGCCAGGGTGAAGGCGCAGGCCGCGGCCGAGTTGCTGCAGGAAGACGGTGACGCTGTCGGTGGGTCGCAGAAAGAGCACGAGGTCCAGTTCCGGAACGTCCACGCCCTCGTTGAAAAGGTCGACGGTGAAGAGGATCCGGGCCTGGCCTGTGCGCAACGCTGCCAGGGCACCCGTGCGATCGGGCGCCCCTGGGCCGGAGTGGACGGCCACGGCTGGCACGCCGAGCTCGCTGAAGAACCGGGCCATGAACTCCGCGTGACGGATCGAGACGCAGAATCCGAGCGCTGCACGGGAGGGGTGGGCCAGATAAGCCTGCCACGCGGCCTGGGCCCGGGCCTGGGTCTCGACGGCCCTGGAGAGCGCCTCCACGTCGTACGCCCCGTTACGCCACGGCACGGCGTCGTAGTTCGTGGCATCGTGCACACCGAAGTACCGGAAGGGCGCGAGCCAGCCCAGGGCGATCGCCTCCAGAAAGGTCACGCGATAGGCCACGTTGCCGTCGCAGAGACCGAAGATGTCCTGGTTGTCGGCGCGGTACGGCGTGGCCGTGAGGCCGAGCAGGAAGCGTGGTGCGAAGTGATGCAGGACGGCGCGGTAGCTGGGGGCCGCGGCGTGGTGGACCTCATCGACGACGATGTAGTCGAAGTGGTCGGGAGCGAAGCGGGCGAGATGCTCGGGGCGTGAGATCGTGGCGACGGAGGCGAAGACGAGCTCGGCTTCCCCCTCCGCGAGGCCGCCACCGTAGAATCCGCGGGTGGCCGCCGGGCGAACCCGAGCGAAGCTGGCATGGGCTTGCTGCAGCAGTTCGTCGCGATGGGCCAGAAATAGGACCCGGCCGAACGTGCCGCTGTCGAAGGCCGCGAGGAAGGTCTTGCCGATGCCCGTGGCCGCGATGACGAGGCCCTTGCGTTCGCCGTCCTCACGCAGGGCGGCCAAGGCCGCGAGGGCCTCTCGCTGAGCCGGGTTAGGGGTTGGGAGAAGCTCCACGGAGACGGCCTGGTCGGGTGGCGACGCCGGCTCCCAGGCCTCCGAGCGCGGTTGTCGCCGCTCGGCGTAGGCCGCGACCCACGCGGGGGTCACGGCGTGGGCGTGGGGACTCAGCCACAAGCCTTCGAAACGCGCGAGCAGGTCGTGGAAGGGCCAGCCTGCATCGCCGACGCGGACCTGGTAATTCCACTCAACGCCCGATTCCAGGGCGCTCCGTGACAGGTTCGACGAACCGATAAAGGCCGTATGGCGTCCGTTCGGCTGTTCGAACAGGTAGCATTTGGGGTGGTAACTGCGCCCAGGCTCGCTGTAGATGCGCAGGCTCAGGGCAGGCGACAGGGCCAGCAGTTCCAGGAGAAATTCGGGTTCGGTGAGGTCGAGGTAATCGGAGGTCAGGATACGAAGCTGGGCACCCCGATGCAAGGCGCCTGAGATGGCAGGACTGAGCAATTCCAGACTGCTGCTGCGGCCAAACGCCACGGCCAGGCTGGCACGCGTACAGGTGGCCAGCTCAGCACTCAAGGCTCTGTGAAGCGCCTCGGCCGGGCCCGTCCAGACCCGTCCACGCATGGCATCGGTGCGGGGCGGGTTGGCCAGCAGCCAGTTCTGCTCGAAGCCGCCGCGGGCTTGCCGCTTGCGCAGCCGCGTGGCCTCGACGGCCTCAGGGCTGATGCCGTGCAGGGCCATCAGGCGGTGAACCACCTCGAACAGATCCGCCAGTTCCCCCTCCAGGGCCTGCGTGTTCCCGGCGTGGGCTGCTTCGTGGCACTCCCAGGCCTCTTCCAGCAACTTGAGGGCGACGTGGGGGGCGATCGCCTCGTCCGAGACGCGGCGCAATGCGCTCTGCCGCTCTGGCTCGTCCTGCAGTCCGGGGATGGCGTCTCGGACCAGTTTCTCGAAGCGGGCGTCGTCCATCATTCCCAGTACTTGGCCTTGTCCGCAATCACGTGCCGGATGCCACCGCGCGGGTCCGCCATGTCGCCCGCGTAGCGCGGGATGACGTGGAGGTGCAGGTGCATCACCGTTTGCCCGGCGGCCCGGCCGACGTTGACGCCGAGGTTGTAACCGTCAGGGCGCCGCGTGGCGTCGAGTTCCTCCATGACGGCATCGGCCGCCTCCCAGAGGGCCGCCTTCTCTGCGGGCGTGGTGTCGCGGTAGGTCTCAATGTGGCGGCGCGGGACGATCAAGGTGTGGCCGGGGCTGACGGGGAAGCCGTCAGGGAAGCTGGCGACCAGGCCGGGCTGAGAGGCCTCCGCGAGGCGGGCGCAGAAGGGGCAGTTGGAGGGCATCGAGGGGAGTATACCCGTTGGCCCGGGGGACAAATTCGGACCCCCCTTTCATCCAGGAAGGGTGGCAACCCCATATTTGGGAATGTGTTCATCCCGCGTCACAACCACCAACCCCAGCCGCAGCGCTTGCGCCACGAGCATCCGATCAAACGGGTCGCGGTGAAGCGGAGGCAACGAGCCGGCGCACCAGCCGTCCTCGGCGGAAACATCCAGCAACTGGATTTCACCCGCCTCCAACACGGGCTGGGGCGAACCGGGAATCTCGAGCTTGCCCAGTTGTTGCTTGATCGCCATCTCCCACACACTGGCCGCGCTCACAAAAACCTCGTGGGATGGCGACTGAATTGCTTTGAACGCGGTGCTTGTCAGCTTCCCCGGCTCAGCGAGCCACCACAAGGCAATCTGGGTGTCGAGCAGCAGTTTCAAAGGTCAGCACCCTCAAAACCAGCTAACAATTCCTCCGGTGTCTCATCAAAGTCGTGGGCAATTTTGACCTGGATGCGCCAGATTCCAGCCGCTGTTTTGACAAACGGCACCAGCCTGGCTGCAGGTTTTCCAGCCCTGGCGATGAGAATTTCTTCACCCGCCTCGACCAATTCAAGCAACCTGGAAAGATGAGTCTTCGCCTCGTGAACGTTATAAATTTCCATCGGGGTCGACGGCGAGCTCCGGGTCTCCCTCGCGGGCGTTCAGCGCAAGCTGGTGCTGAGCCTGCTGCCCTCGGGGGAGTGGGCGTTGCCGGTGAACGGGCTGCCTTCGACCCACATCCTGAAGCGTGGGGATCCCCGCTTTCCCGGGATGGTCGCCAACGAAGCGTTCTGCCTGGCGGTGGCCCGGCACCTCGGCCTGCCCACCGTCGAAGCCAGCCTGTCATGCCCGTTGCCGGGTGGCGATTTTTCGGGCACGATGGTCGGGCCCTTGAACACCGCCACGCGCGCTCGTCCCGGAGATGCCCATGAAAGTTGGATACGTCGTACTCTACGTGCAGGATGCCGAGCTCTGCCGCCGATTCTGGGTCGAGCAGGTCGGGATGGTCGAGAAGCAGCGCACCGAAGCAGCCGGCTTCACGATCGTGAAAGTCGGGTTCGCCGACCAGGCCTTCGCGTTCGAACTGGTCCCGCTTGCGTTGATGAAAGACAACCCGGACGGCCTCGACCTGGCGACGCCCTCGATCTGCTTTCACGTCGAGGATCTGGCGGCTTGCCGTGCGGCCCTCATCGCGCGTGGGGTGGAAGCGACGGAGGTGGCGGCACACCACGGGATGGAGAACTTTGCCTTCTCGGACCCCGAAGGTCGCTGGTTCGCGGTGACGCGCTGACGAGTCCTCGCGCCGGCACGAGCGGATTCGCCATCTCGACAAGCTGGTGGACGAACGCGCGAGGGGCTGGCCGCTAGAGAAGGTGCTGCGCGGCTGAGCGCCGACTTCGCTGGACGGGTATGATGGCGGCTGGAGGCGCGATGCAACGCAAGAGGCTGCCGATCGGGATCCAGACCTTCCGGGAGATCCGGGAGAACGGTCACTATTACGTCGATAAGAC
>JAYKJB010000028.1 GCA_035285325.1 Candidatus Sericytochromatia bacterium | reverse complement strand
CTGGTCTGATAAAATGAGGACGGTGCGTGCCCGTGCGGCCGCTGTCCCGTTCCCGTGAGGTTTCCCGTGCAACCCCTGAGCTTCAAAGCGATCCGCCAGGCTTACATCGACTTTTTCCAGGCCCGTGGCCACGTCCACATGCCCAGCTCCAGCCTGGTGCCGCGCCGCGATCCCACCGTGCTGCTGACGACCGCGGGCATGCTCCAGTTCAAACCCATCTTCATGGGCGCCGAGAAGCCGACGCAGACACGTGTCACCACGGTGCAGAAGTGCTTCCGCACGACCGACCTCGACAACGTGGGACGCACGGCGCGCCACCACACCTTCTTCCAGATGCTCGGCAACTTCTCCTTCGGCGACTACTTCAAGGGTGAGGTGATTCCCTGGGCCTGGGAGTTTCTGACGGTCACAATGGGCATCCCCCGCGAGCGTCTGTGGGTCTCGATCTTCCGCACCGACGACGAGGCCTTTCGCATCTGGCACGAGGTCGTGGGGGTGCCGGCCGACCGCATCGTTCGGATGGACGAGGCGGACAATTTCTGGGCCGCCGGGCCGACCGGACCGTGCGGGCCCTGCTCGGAGATTTACGTCGACCTGGGCGTGGAACACGGCAACGGCAACCCGAACGCGCGGCTCGGAGAAGACGACAACCGCTTCCTGGAAGTCTGGAACCTGGTCTTTATGGAGTTCAACCGGGATGAGGCCGGCAACCTGACGCCGCTGCCGGCCAAGAACATCGACACCGGCATGGGCTTGGAGCGCATTTCGGCCGTCATGCAGGGCGTGTCGAACAATTTCGAAACCGACATGCTCTTCCCGTTGCTGGAGGCGATCGCCCGGCTGGCCGGCGTGCCCTACCGCCGCGATGCCGCCAGTGACGTCTCGCTCAAGCTGATGACCGACCACCTGCGCGCCTCGACCTTCCTGATTGCCGATGGCGTGGTGCCCTCCAACGAGGGACGCGGCTACGTGCTGCGCCGCATCATCCGGCGCGCCTACCGGCACGGTCGTCTGCTGGGCATTCCGGGCAGCTTCCTGCACACCCTGGTGCCCATGGTGGTGGACCTCTATGGCGACTTCTACGGCGAACTGATCGAGAAGCAGAGCCACATCGTCGACACGCTGGCCGAGGAGGAACGCCGTTTCGGACAGACCATCGATCGCGGCATGGCCCTGCTGGACGAGGCCTTGGGAGCGCTGGCGGGCAAGACCCAGCTCGATGGCCGCACCGCCTTTGAACTCTACGACACCTACGGATTCCCGCTGGAGTTGACGATCGAGCTGGCCGGAGAAAAGGGCATCAGCGTCGATGCGGAAGGTTTCGAAGCGGCAATGGAAGAACAGCGCGAGCGCGCCCGCTCCGCCCGCGAGAAGGCCGGCATCACCTTCACGGCTGATTCCGAACTGGGCGTTGCCTCGGAATTCCTGGGTTACAGTTCTACGCGCGAAACCGACACCGTCGCGGCGATCGTCCCGCTAGCAGGCGGCAAGGAGGGCGTGGTGCTGAACCGCACCCCCTTCTACGCCGAGAGCGGCGGGCAGGTGGGCGACACCGGCGTGCTGCTGGCCGGTTCGACGCTGCCGACCGGCCCGGAACTCTCCTTCGCCCACCACACGGACCACCTGACGGGCGGCGTGCGCGCCTTGCCCGTGCAGGACACGCAGAAGCGTCAGGGGGCGATCGTCCACGTGCTTGACGCAGGCCATGGCCTGCAAGTCGGTGATTCGGTGGTGGCGCTGGTCGACGAAGATCGCCGCTGGCATATCCGTCGCCACCACACCGCCACCCACCTCTTGCACGCCGCCCTGCGCGAGGTGCTCGGCAGCCACGTCACCCAGGCCGGCTCCCTGGTCGGGCCGACTGCGCTGCGCTTCGACTTTGCGCATCCGCGCGCCGTCACGGCGCAGGAACTGGCGGCGATCGAGGCCCGCGTGAACGAGGAGGTCCTGCGCAACCTCGCGGTGGAAACCGAGGTGATGGGCTTCGAGCAGGCGCGTGAAAGCGGCGCCATGGCGCTCTTCGACGAGAAATACGGCGACGCCGTGCGGGTGCTGACAGTGGGCGACTTCTCCAAGGAACTGTGCGGCGGCACCCATGTGCGCGCCTCAGGTGACATCGGCCTGTTCAAGATCACCAGCGAGAGCGGCATCGCGGCCGGCGTGCGGCGCGTCGAGGCGGTGGCGGGGCTGGCGGCTTACCAGTACGTGCGCGGCATCGCGCAGGCGGTGGCGGCGCTGGGCGATCGCCTGAAGGCCGCCCCGGCCGAACTGCCGGAGCGCCTCGACAAGCTGCAAGACGCCCTCAAAGCCAGCGAAAAACAGGTCACGCAGCTGCGCGGGGAGCTGGCCGCCGCCAAGGCCACCGCGCTGCTGGCCTCGCGCGTCGAGGTGGATGGCCTGCCCTGCGTGGCCGCGGAACTTTCGGACGTGGGCGGTGACGCGCTGCGCACGGCCGCTCAGAGCCTGCTGACGAATCTGGGTAGCGGCCTGGTGCTGCTGGCTGGCGTGGCGGGGGGGAAGGTCTCCGCGGTGGCCGCCGTGTCGGATGATCGCACGGCCAGCGTGAGCGCCGGTGAGGTGCTGGGGGCCTTCATGCAACGCATCGGCGGCCGCGGCAGCGGCAAGGCCAACTTCGCGCAGGGCGGCGGGGGTGATGCCACCGCCATCGCGTCCGCGTTGGCGGATTTCCCCGCCCTGTTGCGTGGAACGCGGAGCCGGGTCGGGACGTGATGGCGCTTACCCGCCTGCGCGCCTGGTTGCCGGGCCAAACCCTGATCGCGCGTCTCCTGGCCATACCGGTCCTGGTGACCGGGGCTTTCGTGATGTCCGTCAGCCAGGCGGCGGCCGGCCCGACCGAGAACCTGCGCGACTTGCCTGACATTCGCAAGGCGGGCGCGCTGCGGGTGGGGGCAGACCCGACCTCCGGCCTGCCCTACTTTGCCCGTCCGGATGCGGCCTCCGAGCCCGTCGGATTCGAAGCGGATCTGGCCCGCGCGCTCGGCCGCCGTCTCGGCCTGAAGATCACTTTCCTTCCCACCGCTTGGCGAGTGCTGCCCCAAGCCCTCGTCGAAGGGCAAATCGACGTGGTGTTGAACGCTCAGGAAATCCGCAGCGGTGGAGGCATGCGCTTCACCCGCCCCTATTACCTGGCCTCGCAAGCCATCGTGACGCGGGAAGAGGTGCGTGGCCTGTACACCCTGGCCGACCTGGCAGGCCGGCAAGTGGCCGTGACGACAGGCTCCGTGGGCATGGCGGTGGCTTCCCGCCTCAAACCGCCGGCCAAGCTGGTGGAATGCCCTGATACCGATGGGCCCTTCAATGCCTTGCGCGAGAAGCGGGCCGAGGCGGTGGTGCTGGAGTCGGCCATGGTGCAGGCCTGGCTGGCGCGCCAGCCGCGTGGCTTCCGCCTGGTGGGCCGCCCGATCCTGCCGCGCCCCTACGGCATGGCCGTACGCAGTTCCAGCAAGCAACTGCTGGCCGCGCTGGATGCCGAGCTGGCCGCCCTCAAACATCACGGCGCGCACCGCCGCCTGCTCAAGACGCACCATCTCTGGGACGCCATTCAGGGCGAGGCGATCGCCGCCCCGGCCCGCTGAGGTCCTCGGCCTCAGGCCTCCTGGGCCACCTTGCGGCGCTGCATGCGCAGCTCGCGGCGTTCGCGGGCGGCTTCCTGGCGGGCCACTTCCTCCTCCGTCTCGGGAAGCAGAGGGGGAACCGCCGCGGGACGGCCGAGGTCGTCCAGCGCCACGAACGTGGCAAAGGCCGTGGTGGTCATGCGACGCTCACCGGTGATCGGGTTCTCCGACATGACCGTCACGCCGATTTCCATCGACGTCTTGAACGCCTCGTTGACCTGCGCCTCCAGCAGCACGATGTGCCCCAGCTTGACCGGCGCCAGGAAGTGCAGTTCGTCGATCGAGGCCGTCACGACGGCGCGCCGCGCGTGGCGCGAGGCGGCGATGGTGGCCGCCAGGTCGACGAGCGCCATGACCCGCCCGCCGAAGATCGTGCCGTGTGGATTGGTGTCGTTGGGCAGCACATGTTCGGCCATTTCAACCCGGGATTCCCGGGGCGCTTTCCCTGTCAGTGGCATCTCGACCTCCGATGGGCGCGAACCCTGCCGCGCCCGTCAGATTGTAGCACCCCGCGCGCGCCGAGACGCGAACGGAGGGACCGCCGGCTTGGTGAGGAAGGCGGCGGAAGGCAGAGTTACCCGGTGTGGAACGCTAGCCCCCCGAGGTCGACGCGTCGATCCCGGCGTTGAATTCCGGGAGTACGACCGGGTTCTGGTTGTGCGCGTTGAGCCAGCGGGCCATATCCAGCTCGTCCACGCTCATGTAGCCACTGGTAAGCTGCTTGACCATGTGGTGCCGGGCCTCTTCGGACAGGGCACTGAGCGCCTCACTGGAGCCAATCATGGGCGCCTGGAAGCCGAGTTCGACCAGCAAACCCCGCACGGCGTCATCATCGAAGGCTCGCCAGACGAATTCCTCGCGATAGACCCCCGTGTTGATCAGCGCGGCCGAGAGGTTCCGCCCTTCGGCCTCATCTCCCATGTCGTTGAGGATATGGGCCAGCTGCCCCTGGCGCTCGGCAGCTTGCAGCACGGCTGGCAATTCATTGCGTTCCAATGCCATGTCGACGATCGCGGCCGCCCCCGAGCGGTCTGCCTTGAGGGTCAGGCCCTCGACCAGCATGGCCAGCACCCGGGCCTTCTGCTCGGGTGACGCGACCTGGAAGATGGCGGGTTCACGCACGACCGCGCGCCGAAGCGTGTCTGGCTTCCGGTTGTCGGGAACGGCCAGGAAGCGGTCCAGGTCGGCCCGCGCCCGGTCCTCGGCGGATAGTGGCCGAGCGGGGGCCGGGCTGGGGACAGCCGGACGTGCTCCCCCTTCGACTGGCGCAGCCGCCGCCTCGTTTCCGACTCCGGGAGCAGGAGGGGCAGGCGCCACCGGGGTGCTGGGCACCTGTGCGACCGCGGGCGGCACGGGACCGGCGGGCGTCTGGGGCTGCGTGGTCGGCGCGGACTGGGGCGGTGCGCTCGCGGCAGGCTGAACCGGGGTGCTGGGCACCTGTGCCACCGCGGAAGGCACGGGGCCGGCGGGCGTCTGAGGCTGCGTGGTCGGCGCGGATGGAACCGGCGCGCTCGGAGCGGAAGGCGCCGCGCTGGTGGGCGCTTGGCCTGGGGCGTTCGGGGCAGGCAGAGTCGGGGCAGCGGGCGCCGTAGGGGCGGCCGCTGGGCGGGCGGTCTCCTGTTTGCCTGGCATCTTGAGCACCCAGTTCGGCTGAATCAGGTCCGGGTTGGTTTTCAGGCTGGGATACTTGTCCTGGTTCAGCGCGACGATTTCCTTCCAGCGGTTGGCGTCACCGAGTTTCTCACGGGCTATCTTGCTCAGGTAATCCCCCTTCTTGACCGTGTAGTTCACGGGAGCAGCGGGCGCCGGCCCAGCCGGCGGCTGTGGAATCGGCACGGCCGCGGTGGCAGGCGCGGGCACGACCAGCGGCGGCAACACCGGCGCGAGAGGCGCGGCGGCGGTGGCCGGGGGCGGCAGCACCGGCGCGGGAGGTGCGGCGGCGGGGCGGGTCAGCTCACGCAGTTGCTTGCCCAGAGACTCGAATTCGGCCCGTTCGGCCGGCTGCACCTCCCCACTGGCAACGCGCTCGGCGATCGCCTGCATCCGCCCGATCAGCGTGCTCACCTGCGGCGCCTGGTCGGCCCGCAATGCGGCGTAGTCGACCGACTCGAGGGTCTGACGCATCGATTCCAGATCCTCCAGGCGACGGTGCAACTGACCGAGGGCATCTTGGGTGGCCTGCGGATCACGGGCCGCAGCCTCGAACAAGGCGGTGCGCGCCATTTCCAGATCCATTTCCTTCTGCCCGATCACCTGGATGGCACCGGCGGCCGCCTGGATGGCGGGATTGACCAGGCTACCGACCGGATCGCGCAGGCTCTGGGCGGTCACGAACAGGGTGCTGCGCAGTTCAGCGGGTGCCTGGCCGCTGCCCAGGGCTTCGGCCAGCGAGGCAACCCGTTCGACGGCCTTCTGGTACTCGGCCCGCGCGGGGCCGGAGAAGGGTGGCCGGGTGCTCGCCAGCGTGTCTCCCAGGGTCACCAGCGCCTCTGCCGTGTTCAGGAGGCTGGCCCGCTCGCGGGCAATGGTTTCCGGCGAGGCGCCCTTGAACAGCTTCTCATCCAGCGCCGCCAGCTTTTGCTGAAGTTGCCGCTTGCCTTGCTGCACCGCATCCTGAGCACGCTGGGTCGGCGCGGGGGCCGCGGCAGCAGTCGCCTGCGGGGCGATCGCCCGCAAGCGCTCCGCCGCTTCCGAAACGCGCACGTCCGCCGCCAGCGGCTCCAACGAACCCTGCGCCAGACCGGTGGCGGTCTCCCGCAGGGCGCCAAGCTGTTCCAGCGCCTGCTGCTGCGCCTCGGGCGACAAGCCGCTCAGGTTCGCATCGAACAGGGCCCGCTCCAGCTGGACCATTACCCGATAGCGCGCCGTCAGGGCCACGCCTTCGCGCGCCAGCGCCGCCGGGTCGGACGACGTGGCCAGGGCCGCCTCGCCCTCCTTGATAGTCATCGCCGCAGTGGCCTTGAACGCCTCCGCCTGCGCGATGATCTGAGCCCCCGCCGTCGCCAGCGGCATGTTGCCGGCCTTGCCGGGATCGGCCAGGGTATGTTTCAGCGCGAACAGCTCGGCCTGGAAGGCACCGGGCGCCTCACCGCGGCCGATCGCCTGTCCGATCTCGCGAACGCGCTCCAGCGCCCGGGAGACGGTCTGGGCCTCGGCTTCGGTCAGACCCTCCAGCTTGGCGTCGGCCAGCGTCAGACTGACGGCTTCGATCGGCACTTCAGCCCACTTTGCCGGATCGATCGAGACGCTCTGGTCGGCGCGCGGTGCGGCGGCAGCCGGTACAGGCGGCGTCGCGCTGGTCGCGGGAGGCGTGCGGGAGGCAGCGCTGGCGTTGAAGGCGTCCTGAGTGTTCAGGCGCGCGCCCGGCTCCGGCCTGGCAGCCGCCTGAGAGCCTGGGGGCAGGGTACCCGGAAGCGGAACGGCACCCAGGGCGGGGCGGGGGGTGATGCGGTTGTCCATGCGCGGGGCTCCCTCGCAGCGGGCTGTGGTGTCCACCAACTCGGCTCCTGACACAAGCCTTGGGACAGGCTTCAGGACGAGATAACCTTCTGTTGTACAGCCCTTACTTGTCAGTAACTTACCCGGGCCCATCGAACGTAAACGAGGCGCTGAGGCATCATCCGAATGGAGCCCCAGGCCCATCCGCCTGCTGACAAGGCGCGGGCAACCCGTTCAGGCCAGCGGCAGGGTCATCAGTTCGCCCACGACCTGGGGCAGCGGCATCGCCTCGGGCTCGCCCTGCAGGGCGGCCTGCAAGCGGGCCAGGCAGGGCAGCCAGGCTGCCTCGTGATCGGGGCTGAGGCCTGCCAGCAACAGGCGCTCGATCAGCACCCGGGCCTTGGCGTTCGACGCGCGGCGGAGCGCCTGGCCCGCCACGGGCACATCCGTGAAGGAAGCCTCCTCGTGAGACATCAGCTTCAGACATTCGGAGGCCAGACGATGCCAGGAGCGTTCCGCCGCCACGGGAGCCTCCAGGCGTCGACGTACCTCGGTCAACTGCGCCAGGAAGGCATCCTCGCCTCCCGTGGGGTCGGCCGCCAGGCCTTCCAGCGCGGCACAGTCCGCCTCGACCCGCGCCTGCGCCTCGGGCGTCGCGTGGGTCAGGTTGGTGCTCAAGAGCGCGTCCCGCAGCAGCCCGATGCGGCGCCAGCGGGTGCGAAGGGCGGCAAGCTCCACCTTGTGGTCCGAGGCGATCGCCGCTTCGGCCGGCGTTTGGGCCTCCGCGCGCGCCAGCCGGGCAAAGGCGGCATCGCGCCGCTGCGTGAGCCTGGCGAGCGCGGCAAGTGGCTTCTCCAGCTGCGCCTCCAGGTCGATCGCGTCGGGGGCGGCCAGGCGATGACGCAGAGTGAACACGGCGGCATCTCGCTCGCCCTCGGGCAGGGCGACCATTTTGCGGACCATGGCCGGCACCTGGCCAAGCAGATGCAGCAGAGCGGCCGCCTCCGCCACGGAACTCCGGTACCCCTCCAGCTGTACCAGCAACTGGAACACGGCGTCCCGCGTCGCGCGATCTTCCGGCTCATCCACGCTCGGCAGGCCCTGCAGCCCCCGCAGGCACGCGTCGCTGATCTCCGGGGGCATGGCGGCCCCCTCGAGCCCGTGCAGCGCGCGGAGGAGAGCGAACTGGTTTGCCTGCTCACGCAGGTCGCCGGCGTCCAGAGCCTCCCCGAGCGCCGCGAGCTGGGCCAGCACGCGCTCGGCCTCTGATGTATCAGGCTCCGCCAGCGGCAACCCTGCCAGCAGGCGGGTGGCGCGGCGCAGCAGCACGTAAGCCGGGAACCAGGCGTGGCCCGGTTGACGTGCCGCGGGAGGCAGGTCTCGGGTGCGCAGCGACAGCGCGTGCAGCAGGCGCTCCCGGATCTGAAGCTGCGGATTTTGCACCAGGTCGAGCCGCTTGAGCAGCGACTGGGCCTTGCCACGCTGCTTTTCCTTGCTCAGACAGAGGGTGGCCGAAACCCGGGCACAGCGCAACAGCTCAGCCTCCATGCGCGCCAGGTCCTCGGCAGCCACCGGCGCCAGCAGGTCGAGCAGCAGGGCGTGGTACACCAGGCCGTTCGCGTCCTCGGGTGCCTCGACCAGGTAGGCGCCAACCGCCAGCAGGGTCTGATCGAGCAACCGCACCCGCAGTTCCGTGCGCCAGCCACCGGCCACCGCGGCATCATAGGCACTGCGAACCTGGGCGGCCAGGGCGCGGGCGCGTTCAACCTCGAGCGTGGGTGGGGCGTGCATGAAACGAGCTTAGAGGGTGTTCCGGTGGCTGGGCAGCAATCGGTGTCACGCGGTGCGGCGCGCGACCTGATAGAATGACACGGCGCGCCGCGTGCCCACCTGAATGAGGTGTTCCGTGCAAAAGAAAAAAATCATGGTGATCTACGAGACCGCGGGCGGAGGCCATTACGCCGCGGCCAAGGCCATCGAGAGCGCCCTGGGGAGCATGTACCCCGGCTCCTTCGAGGTGGTACTGATGCCCGTGCGGGCCGCAACGGGCAGCCAGCGCGTGTCCCACATGATGGACATGTACAACCACCTGCTCAAGATCAAGCCCTCGTACTCCAACATGGGGATGCGCGTGCTGAATCGCCTGAACGTCGAAAAGGTGGTCATGCCCCTCATGCCGAAAGCGGCCCGCAACCTGGCCAAGACCATGGACGCGGTGCGCCCCGATATGATCATCTCGGTCTTTGCCGTGGTCAACCACGCCGCGATCGAGACGCTGAAGCAAAAGGAGCGCGAGTGGGGCAAAAAGGTGCCTTACGTCATCTGGTGCACCGACCTGACCAAGGGCTTCCTGCGCAACTGGGCCAACCGCGATGCCGACCTGACGATCGCCCTGCACCCGCAGGCCAAGGAACAGCTGGTCGAATACGGCGTGCCCGAGGCCAAGATTCGGGTTCTCTCGGGGCTCCCGGTGAATCAGAAGTTCCTGGCCAAGGTGCCCAAGTTCGAGGCGCGACAGGCCTTTGGGCTCGACCCGACCCGCTTCACCGTGCTGATTTCTATGGGCGGTGTGGCGGTCAGCGCCACCCATGACTTCGCGCGGGAGCTGGCCACCAGCGGCCTGCCGGTGCAGGTGATTGCGGTTTGTGGCCGCAACGAGAGCTTGCGCGTGCGCTGCGAGGCCCTCGCGGCCAAGGCCGACATCCCGATCAAGGTGCTGGGCTTCACGGACCAGATGCACATGCTGATGGATGCCGCCGACATCATGGTCGGCAAGCCCGGTCCCGGGACGATTGCCGAGGCGATCGCCAAGGAGCTGCCCATGCTGATCGACGCCACCAGCGTGCCGATGCTTCAGGAGGCCGGCAATCTGGAGCTGGTCGTTCGTCAAAACCTGGGCCAGGCCATTTCCAAGGACCAGACCCTGACGGCCCTGGTCAGCCGCTACATGGACAACGCCGAACTGTATGCCCAAACGCAGCGCAACCTGCGCCGGGCCAAGAACGACCGCGCCATCGAGGAACTGATCGACATCGCGCTCAGCCAGCTACCCGGCGGCCCCCCCGCCCGCCTCCAGGCTGAACCAGGCCCCGTCGAAGGGGCAGATTCGGGGGTGGCCGCGGGGAATGCTTCGGAGGCGCCTGAGCCCGCCGAACAAGCCGAAGACCTGGCATGAGCGCTCGCCCGATCCGCGCTTCCGCCACCGTGCTGCTGCTGCGCGACGGGGCAGCCGGGCTGGAAGTTTACATGGTGCGGCGCGTCCTGCGCAGCGACTTCATGGGCGGTGCCTACGTCTTTCCGGGTGGCGCCGTCGACCCTGAGGACGGCGAACCGGCCATGTGCGATCGCCTGCACGGCCGCGATGCGTCCAGCTGGGCCATTCGCCTGAACTTGCCCGCCGACCAGGCAGGGGCCCACGTGGTAGCCGCGGTACGGGAGACCTTCGAAGAGGCTGGCATCCTGCTGAGCCGCCAGGCACGCGCGGACGCTCCCCCACCGGGCGAGACTTCTGACGCCCGCAGCCGGACGCGCTGGCAGGCCCATCGGCGGGCCCTGCTGGCGCGCCAGACCAGCTGGCGCGAGGTGGTGGTGGCCGAGGACTGGCGCTTCGATGCGAACGCACTGGCCTACTTTGCCCACTGGATCACCCCCGTGGGAGTCCCCAAGCGCTTCTCGACCCGCTTCTTCGTGGCCCTGGCGCCTTCGGACCAGGTGCCGCTGACGGATGACCAGGAGGTGGAAGCCGGCGTCTGGATCACCCCGCAGGCGGCGATCGCCGCACGGGAGGCTGGCACCATGACGATCGTGCTGCCCACCCACCGGGCCCTGCAAGCGCTCAGCGCCTTCGATACGGCCGAGGCGGTGCTGCGCGCCTACGCCGACCGCCCGGTGCCCACCATCCTGCCGCGCATCGTCGCCCGGGAGGGCCAGGTCGTGAGCCTGCTGCCGGGTGACCCAGGTTACGAGGAAGCCGCGGACGAGCCGCTGCCGGAGTTCGACCCGAGTGTGCTCTGAGCGCCTGCGCCAGGTGGCGCCTGGGGTGCGCTGCCTGCTCGCGCCCAATCCCGGCCGAATGACCGGCCCCGGCACCAATACCTGGCTCCTCGGCGACGAGGCGGTGGCCGTGCTGGATCCGGGGCCCGCCGACGACGAGCACCTGGCCCGCATCCTGGCGGCCTGCGGCCCGCGCGGTCCAGCGGCGATCTGGCTGAGCCACGCCCATCCTGACCATGCGGCGGCCGTGCCGCTGCTGGCCGCCCGCACAGGCGCGCCCCTGCACGCCTTTCCGGTGCCTTGCCCGCGCTTCCCGATTGCCGGGCTCACCGCCCCGGAGGTGCCGCTGAGCGGCGGCGAGGAACTGATGGTGGACGGCGAAACCTGGCAGGTCCTGCACACCCCGGGGCACGCCAGCGACCACCTCTGCTTTTACCGCCCCTCGGATGGCGGCTTGCTGACGGGCGATGTGGTGGTGGGACAAGGCACCGTCGTGGTGGCGCCGCCGGATGGCGATATGAGCGATTACGTTCAGTCGCTGGAACGGTTGGCCGCGCTGCAGCCGCGCTGGCTCTGGCCCGGTCACGGCGATCCGATTGCGGCCGCAGGGGAAAAGATTGCGGAATACCTGGCGCACCGGCGCATGCGGGAACAACAAGTACTGAACCTGCTCGACACCACGCCGACCACCCCGGCGGCGCTGGTGGCCACGCTCTACCGCGAACTGGCAGCGGGCCTCCATGAGGTGGCCTGTGCCCAGGTCGAAGCGCATCTGCGCAAACTGACCCGCGAAGGACGGGCCCTGGCCCACGCGTCGGCCCAATGGTCGCGGGCCGAGTGACCAGGCCTCACATGGCCATGTCGCGCAGGCCCTTGTTCAGAACCGCCTCGGTTGGCGTGCCCTGTACGGTGTAGGGCGCCTGACGCTTACCCCCACCGGACCAGGCGTGCCAGAGCGCCCCGAGCAGCCAGGGCTGCTTGGCGACCACGTTGAAGAAGGCCTCCGCCACCAGGCCCGGTAGGGCTTCGTCGTCCGGGGCATCCAGATTCAAGGCCGCCGGCGCAGCCGCCGCCCCGAGCAGGCGCGGGCACCCCAGCGCGGTGAACAGGATCGGACGCTCGCCATTCTGCTTGTGCCAGGCCGCCAGATCCTCGCTGACCGTGCGCCACGCCACTTCCAGAGTTTCCAGCGAAGGATGGTCTTCGTTGCTGAGCGGGAAGAACGCGTCGATGCCCACGCAGTCGAGCGCCTCCCAGAAGAGCACCTGACGGAACCCGGCGGCCGGATTGGCTGAGGCGCAATAGGTCAGGTTCCCGCTGAAGTCCTGGCGCAGAGCCTTGATCAGCGTCATCCAGGAAGCGTCGCCCTGAAAGCCCGACAGGTTGGATCCCACGGCCAACAGGGCCACCCGCTCCTCCTCGGCCATCCGCGCATAAGGACGCAGGGCCCGCTGGTAACTGGCCATCCAAGCCTCGACCTGAGGGGGGCTGATGCGCTCGCGGTGGGTGCCGTCCTCGCAACGCACCATGGGGCGCAGCATGACGCTCAGGTTCGCCTCACGGGCCGCCTGAATCGCCCGACGCAGCGCGTTGATCCGTTCCGCCTCGTCGGCCGCAGGCGGCAGTTCACTGGAGTTGCCCAGCGGCTGCACCAGCTCGATGCGCAGCACCACCCAGCGCGCCCCGGCCCGGGCCATGGCCGCCATCTGCCCGAGCGTCTCGTCCGCGTCGATCGCCTTGCCCTCGGCCGGCAACAACGCATAGCCACAAGCGCGCTGCGTGAAGGCAATGGGCCGACTCGATGCGGTGCTGCCCGCCGGCGCTCTATCAGGCTCGGGCCACCCTGTTGCAGCGACCGACGCGGCCTCAGCCACCAGGGACGGACGAGGGCGCGGCTTTGCCTCCGGGCGATTGGTCAGGGTGATCAGGACATAGGCCCCGAGGAACCCCCCGGCCAGCGCGAAGATCTGACGATAATTCACGGCCTCCCCTCCTCTGGGCGACAGGACGATTCTTAAAGTAGCATGGTCCCCAATCCAGATTCAGCGGGTTGACACCGAGAGGACGAGCCGGATGAAAAAGGACGACGCGATGGCCTGGATGGGCCGCCTGGCGGAGCTGGCCAGCCAGAGCCTGCGGAAGAGCCACGGCACGGCCCCCGTGATGGCCGACCGCCTGTTCCACGACGAGGTCGACGGCCAGGCGCGCTGGGCCTTCCGCCTGGCCGCCCCCAGCTGGCCTTTTCGGGCTGGCGGCGCGGGCGAGCTTCATCGGCCCGGGCTGAGGCTGGAGGTCTGGTTCCATCCCGGCAAGGCGCCTGATGCGCCGATCGACCTGGTGGCGCTGTGCGCCGGTGAGGAGGCGCTCTCGTCGCTGCGCGAAGGTCTGGTGCCGGTCTGGCAGGTGCTGCATTCCGGCGGCAAGGCCGCCGGACGCTACAAGCCGCTGGCCGAGGTGCTACCGCTGGCCCTGCGCTTCGACCGGGAGGCCACCGGAATCGCGCGCCGCATGCCACCCGTGCGCGACAAGGTGGAGGCGGCCTTCACGCAGTTGCTGCTGGATGCCCTCCCCCCGCTCGATCGGGCGGTCGCACTGTGGCAAAGCCACAACGGTGAGCAAGCCTTCGTCTCGGAGGCCCCTGACCCCCTGGCCGCCTTGCGCAAGCATTTCGGCGGGCATTGACTTCACCGAAACTTCTTGCAGGTCTAATCTGAACTTAAGAAACATCCGGGGCCTGACCCGCGATAGATGCCTTGGCTGTTAACGGGGTGTTCGATACACAGCATCGACCTTCCCGCGCACGGGCTTCTCTCGCCAATGAGGTTCCACATGCGTTCGATGTCCACCATCCTTCCCACCACGGCCGAGACCATGGACGAGCTGGCGCGCCTGATGGCCAGTTATCCCTGCTATGCTTACGTGGGCAACGCCGAGCGGACGGGCGCCCGCGCGCTCTTCCGTGGCCGCTGGCGGTGGGAGGACGTGCGGGCGCAGCTGGCTCAGCAGCCGACCACGGTCGTGCTCGATGACGAGCGCGCCAGTGGCTACACGCGATACCGTCTGTACGCCGTCGGCGAGGGCGGGCCCCTCTGCCTGGCCGAGGTCGAAATTTATTTCGCACGCGGCGAGGGCCGCACGACCTTCTGGTGCGAGGCCGGCGACGCCGAGGGTCGCCTGGCGCTGGCAGCCTGAACCGAGTTCGCGTCGCTTGCCGGTAAGGTCCGGCAGACGGCGGGCAGAGGTCGTTCGTCACCGGGTCGCCCCAGCCGACGTGGCGCGAGCGCGCCCCGGCGTGGTCCAATAAAAACGCCCGTCCTGAGCGGCCCGCGAGGGAAATGGGCCCAGGTACCCCGTGTCTGCGTTCGATGCGTTCAAGTCGACCGTCGGCGTCGCTTTGATGGAAGGCGGCGGGTTTTTGCCGCAGGCCCAGGCCCCGCTGCAGCCCCTGGAAGGGCCTCGCACGTGGCATCTGCCCCGCAACACCGGCGACGTGGCCGTGACCGTGGCCAGCCTGGCCGAGGCGGCTGCGTCAAACTGGCGCGAGGCCCTGCCGGTTTGGCGCGACGACGCCCGCCGGGCCGGCGCAACCAGCGGCGTGCTGGTGCTGACCGGGGTGGTGCCCGAGGACCAGCCTGCCCCGTTTGACGCCGAGGCCGACGACGCCGGCTGGCAGGTCTGGCTGGTGGACCTGACCCGGCGAAGCCTGCGCTGTCCCTCGGTGGACCCTGGCCACGCCGAAGCCCTGCCCGGCGATGCCGCTGCGACGATCGAGGCGGCCATCCAGGCCAGCCTGTCGGAGGCGTCGCTCTCGCTCGGCGACCTGCTCGAGGAGGAGCGCGCCAGCCTGGCCGGGCGCCCCTCCTTTTCCGCCTTCCTGGAAAACCAGTCGGCCCCGGCCTGTCCGATCCTGCTGGGCGTGATCCTGGGCCTGTTCGTCTGCTCGACCGCCCTCACCCTGATGTTGCGCCATCCGGCCCACCTGCCGCTGCCCACCTCGCCCGAACTGCTCTGGCTGGCGGTGCAGCACAACTCCCTTCAGGCGCTGCTCGGACTCGGCGCCACGCTGCGTCCGCTGGTGGAGCAGGGGGAATTCTGGCGCCTGTTGGCAGCCAACTACCTGCACGCCGGCATCCTGCACGTCTTCGTCAACGCCTACAGCCTGGCGGTGCTGGGCCCCACCCTGGAGCGCATGCTGGGCACGCCCAAATTCCTGGCCGTCTGGAGCGTCTCGGGTCTGCTCGGGGCCAGCGCCAGCGTGCTTTTCAACCCGCAAGCTGCAAGCGTGGGCGCCTCCGGGGCGCTGTTTGGCCTGCTGGGTGCCATGCTGGTGCTGGGGCTGCAATTCCGGGGCGTGGTCCCCCGCCACCAAACCCGCGCCTTTCGGGACGTGGCCCTGATCACCCTGGGAGTGAACATGATTCTGGGCTCCACCATCCCCAACATCGACAACATGGCCCACCTGGGTGGCCTGCTCGGGGGGGCGGCCAGTGCCTACGTGCTGGGGCCGCACCCGGAGCTGACCAGCCGACCTGGACTGGCGCTGCCGGCCTGGAGCCTGTGGACCTTGCCCCTGCTCGCGGCACTTGCCGTGTTCTGGGGCTTACTGGCAGGATTTTCGGGCCGCCCGCTGGCGCTCGGCCTGGGCTGAGGCGGCAACACCCGCGCGGCCGGCGCGGATAAGGAGGAAGCATGGACCTGACCGACACCACCGTGGCGCGCAACAGCGAACCTGACATGGCGGCGTACTACCTGTACCGGATGGAATCGCCTGCGCGGCGCTGGGGCCTGGCCGTGGAGCAACTGCGGGAAGACCGCTTCCACGTGGCGGTGACCTACGCCGAGCCCGAGTGGGACGTCCACGGCGTGGTGCGATACTGGTCTTATGAGACGCGCGACCTGGCCGAGGCGCGCTACCTGGAACTGCAACGCGTGCTGGGCGCAGTCGAAGAAAGCCTCGAAATGAAGGCCATCCTGGCGGTGCTGCCGGCGGTGGAACGAGCGGAAGCGGCGGACGAAGCGTGAAGGCTATCCACGTTACGTTGTGACCCCGGTCGCGGAATGGCGTCTCCCCGCGGATTACGCTCAGGACGTGACTGCCTATCAGGAGGGGCCATCGATGTACCAGGAACCATTTCATGCACCCGAGGGCGGGCATTTCGAGATTGCCCATCCATCGCACCTTTCCGCACCGGAGGCGGTGTCGCCGGCGCCCGGCGGCGAACCGGCCGTGATCTGGCTCGACAAGCCCACCACGGACGAGGCCCCAGCCCCCGCCGTCGACGCGCGCGACGAGCAGGGCGGACTGGAAGCCGACCCCCAGGATGTGATCCAGTTTCTGCTCAAGAAGATTGACGAGCAGCAGGCCAAGCTGTCCGACCAGGAGGGCTACGTCGACCTGATGCAACAGGAGCTCGACCAGCTGCGTGGCCAGCTGCAGGTGGCCCGCGAAGAACTTGACCGCCAGCTGGCCGATTACGAGGTCATGCTGCAGAACCTGCTGGCGGCCGAGCGCGAGGTCGAGGTCTACAAGCAGAAGGCCCAGGCCAAGCAGACCATTCAGCTGCCCTTCTACGCCGAGGAAAAGCTGGCCAAGCTGGGCTACCAGGCGGCCGGACAGGGTGCCGGCGTCGGGGTGTGACCTGAAAATGATCGGGCGTGGCCGCTGGTCACGCCTTTTTTGTATTCAGGAAGCAAAGGTTAAGCAAGACTTAAGATATTTGGACTATAATGATGGTATCGGGTTCACTGCCCCTGCGTCCGGAGGTGCTTCATGCGCGCGCAAGCCAAGACGGGACGGCCACTTTCCCTGATCACCGTGATGACGTGTCAGGACGCCGGGGTGCTGATTGAACTGCTGAAATCAGCGGCCAAGGGTTCACGCCGCCACATGCCGGCCGGTATTCGCGACGAGGCAGACCTGCGCGCGGCCATGGCCGGCGGGCTGGCCTTTCTGGCAGCATACCGGACTCCCGTGGGCGGACGCTCCGCGCCGGTCGGGGCGATCGCCTACCGCTGGGACCACGGCGCCCTGCGCATCCAGCATGTGGCCGTGCGCGAAGAGGCCCGCGGCGGCGGCGTGGCCCGTCGCATGGTCGAGGCCGTCGAGAACGTGGCCACCGCCCTCGGAGCGCCACGCATCGCCGCCTCGGCCGGTACCACCGCGGGTGACCAGGCCTTTCTGGAACGCCTCGGCTACGAAGGCTACGGGAGCGGGGAGCGCGTCCCCATGACCAAGCCGCTGGAATCCTGAGCCCGGCTCCAGTTGCGCCACGACCGGCACCAGCCGGCCATTGTCTTCAGGCTCCAGGTCAGCCCCCGAAGGAGCGCCGCGGTCACACCCGCTCAAGCTGAGGGGCAGCCGCCCGGATCACCGCGCCGAGCCGCTTGATGCCTTCCTGAATCTGTTCTTCCGAGGCATTCGAGAAGTTCAGCCGCAGCGTGTTCTCACCGCCGCCGTGCGGGTAGAAGGCGCTGCCCGGAATGAAGGCCACCTTCTGGCGACTGACCGCTTCCTCCAGCAAGGGCGCGGCGAGCACCCCGTTCGGCAGGGTCACCCAGATGAACAGTCCCCCCTCGGGGCGGGTCCACTGACACCAGGCCGGGAAGTGCGCGTCCATGGCCGCCAGCATGAGATCGCGCCGTCGGGCGTACTCCGCGCGCAAGTGCGCAAGGTGGGCCTCCAGCCGCCCGGTGGCCAGGAACTCGGCCACCATCATCTGGGCGAAGGCCGAGGTGTGCAGGTCGTTGCCCTGCTTCAGCGGCAGCAACTTGTTCATGATCGCATCCGGCACCACCGCGTAGGCCACCCGCAACCCTGGGGCCAGCACCTTGGAGAAGGTGCGCAGCAGAATCACACCGCCCTCGTGGTCGAACGACTTGATGGCGCGCGGTCGGGTGGGCCCGAAGTACAGGTCGCCGTAAGGGTCATCCTCCAGCACCGGCACGCCGTGGGTGCGGGCCAGCTCGTACAGCTCGACCCGGCGATCGTCTTGAAGGCTCAGACCGGTCGGGTTCTGGAAGGTGGGAATGGCATAGATGAACTTGGGTGTGTGGTGTTCCAGAATGCGTGCCAACGCGTCCATCTTCATGCCGCCCGCGTCCAGCGGCACGGTCAGGAACTTGGCCTCGAAACCGCCGAAGGCCTGCAGCGCCCCCAGGAAGGTCGGGTTGCCCACCACGACGGTATCGCCCGGGTCGAGGAAGGCGTGTGCCACCATCATGATGCCTTGCTGGGAGCCGGTCGTGATGAGGATCTGGTTGCCTGCGAGGTCGATGCCCTCGGCCGTCAGCTGCGCGGCGATCGCCTCGCGCAACGGCTGATAGCCTTCCGAAGGGCCGTATTGCAAGGCCTTCAGCGCGTGAGCCGGGCTCTTGAAGGCCGCCTTGGCCGCCGCCTCCAGTTCGGCGAAGGGAAACAGGTCCTGCGCCGGCATGCCCCCCGCGAACGAGATGATGTCAGGCTGGGAGACCACCTTGAGGATCTCCCGAATCACGGACGGATTGACGTGCGCCGTGCGATTGGCGAAGGAAGGCTTGAAAGGCGACATGCGCGGGCTCCGCGGGCCACGTGCGGCGATCGCCGTCGATCCGCTCAAACGAGCCCCGTTTCATCCTACCACACCCGGTGCCGGGCGCGTGAAGCCGTTCTGCAGCCCCCGGCGGGCTGGCCCGGCAGGCGAGTGCCTCATTGGGTGGCTGCGCGCAAGGGGGCTGACCAACAGGTGAATTGAAGCCGCCCAGAAAGCCGCCACGGAGGTCGAAACAGCGCTGGCCAAGAAGCCCACACTGGCCAACAGCCTGCTCAGCACTGTCGGCGCGCAGGGCGAGATCGGTGACATCGACAAGTTCCGCACGGCCATCGCCAACCTCGGCGTGTTCGACAATTTGTTGAGGTAGGCCATTGGGGGCGCCAACTTCGCCGCGGCTGCGCACACCGGGTCACCAGACGTGCGCCTATTTTTCATCGATGGCGAAACGGCTCAGCCCTCAGGGACTCTCGACTTGAATCCCAGTCAAGGCATTTATCAATTGGTGCAGGCCACAGGTGAGTGATGCGTCGGCACTAGCGCCTCCATCTGCGCCAGCGCCGCGGGGCCTGGTGGATGATGCCCGAATCGAACGGAATCGGCTGGCCCGCTCCTTCGCTCGGTGCCTGAGCTGCAGCAGGCAGGGGCTTTAACGCCTCAGGTTACTCGCCGTGAGCTGAGCGGCTGGCCTTGGCCAGCCGCAGGAATGCAGCCAGTTCCTCGACCCAGCGAAGCCGCTGTTCAGGCGTCAATGCTCCGAAAGCCGCCAGGCGTTCATCATCCACGAAGTAGGTCCGGTCTCCTCGGTTGTAGGGTTCGGTCACAGGCCGTGCATCCTCCGGAGGTGGGCGATGTCGGCCTGGTCAATGGGCCTACCCACCGCTTCTTTGAGTGAAATCAGGTCCCGGATGCCAACCAGTTGCACGGTTGTGCCCCCCACGTGAAGGCACACCGCGCGGGGGCGCATCTCCTCGAAAGCGATGGGAGGAAAAAGCAGGATATCCAGCGTCACTCCGGTCAGCCCCGGTGCTTTCAGTGCAAAAGCGACCAGATTGCGGGCTTCGTGCCATTCACGAAGCGTCTCGAGATCCGTCAGGGTGTCGAGTGGAACTGGCAGTTGGGGCGTCATCTCGAGTTCGCGAGCCATCGCAACCAGCGATGCCAGATTGGCTCTACTCATTGCCACACAGATGTCGATGTCCATGGTCGACCGCTCGATACCGTGAAGCGACACCGCCAGGCCACCAACGAGAAGATAGTCGACAGCGTGGCGTTCCAAGGCGGCGAACAGGTTGAGGTAAAACACAGACACCTCCTGACTTCGGTTCGGGCGGTGACTTATCCCCGCCGCGCCAGCCAGGCGTCCAGGTCCGACGGCGCGGTGAAGTCCAGCAGGTCCTCCGCGAGGTCTTCCAGCGTTTCGATCGAAAGTGCCTCCATCTGCGCCAGCGCCGCGGGGCCTGGTAGGGCGAGGCGACGCCCCAGCTGGCGGCTGATCACGCGCAGCAGTTCGCTCTTGCGGCCGGCCGTCACGCCACGAGACTCGCCTTCGGCGCGGCCCTCCTGACGGCCCTCTTCACGACCCTCAGCCCGCCAGTTGGCCACCAGGCTCTGGTACCAGTTCGTCTGCTCGAAACTCATCGCCACCTCCGCCAGGGTGAGGAACGAGGGCGCCAGCCCCACCCGCATAATCTCATGGTACCCAATCCGATCCCGCGCCGGCAACGGCTCCAGG
>JAYKJB010000027.1 GCA_035285325.1 Candidatus Sericytochromatia bacterium | reverse complement strand
AAACAACTCCCGAACGGAGGCGAAGCGCCTCGTTCGGGCGATGAGCCCGCCTCGCTGGAGTCTCAAGCCGGCGAGTTGCCCGTTTACGCCGTCGAGGCCCCGGCCGAACCGCCCGCCAGCGCCTTCTCGCTGACCAAGGCGGTCACCAGCAACCTGCCTGTGGGCGACGCGGGCCTGAGCGGCGTCGTGCGCAACATGTTTGGCAGCACCCGCCCGGTGGTGGCCGGCGCCTGGGTGGTGGTGGTGTCGGCGGCGGATGCGACCAAGCGGGCCGAACGGCAGACCGATGCGCGGGGACGCTACCGCCTGTCGGGCATCGCGCCCGGGGGGTACTTCGTGCTGGCGAGCCTCGGGGCGGGCGGTGTACGCCTCCAGCCCCAGTACATCGTCTTGCCGGAAGGCGAGACGGGCGGCGTGAACTTCGCGGTCTACCAGCCCTGAGTGTCGCTGTCGGCGAGCTGGTATCATGCAGGGCACCATGCCCGCCCCGGAACCTCCCGCCTCCTCGCTGCTGATCCCCGCCTCGCCGGCCGGGGGAAAGGCGCGCTACCTGGGGCGCCAGGTCCTGCTCGAACTGTATGGCTGTCCGCCTGAACGCCTGACGGAACGGGCCGGCATCGAGGCTGCCATGCTGGCCGCCGCCCGCGCCTGTGCGGCCACGGTGGTCGAGAGCGTCTTTCACGCCTTCAATCCGCATGGCGTGAGCGGCGTGGTGATCATCGCGGAATCGCATCTGACGATCCACACCTGGCCGGAACACGGCTATGCCGCCGTGGATGTCTTCACCTGTGGCCACACGATCGATCCGGCCGAGGCCGTCGATTCCCTGGCGACCGCGCTGGCCGCCGCGCACGTGTCCGTCACCGAGGTCAATCGCGGTGCGCTGCGGCACCTGCGTGCCTGAGCGTTCGCTCCACAAAACTTGCGACGCCTGGGCCGCTGGTCTGGATGGCTGGAGATGAGCCGTATTGCCGTTGTCAGGCGGGCGGGGGTGTGATAATTTCTATGTAAAACTATTCGGGTTCCAAAGCGTTGCGGAGCCCCTCGCGAGGCAAGCGTGCCATGAACATTTCGGCCTGGGCCATCCGCAATCCCATTCCCATCTGCCTGCTGTTCCTGCTGCTGACGGTGCTGGGCTTCCAGTCGTACCGCACGCTGGGCATCAACCAGTGGCCGAACGTCGACTTTCCGCTGGTGGTCGTGACGGTGGCCCGTCCCGGAGCCGCGCCGGCCGAACTGGAAACGGACGTGACGCGCAAGGTGGAAGACGCCGTGATGGGTCTCAACGGCCTGGAACACGTGCGCTCCACGGTGGTCGAGGGCGCCAGCACCACCATCCTCGAATTTTACGTCGGCACGGACACCCAGGCAGCGCTCAACGACGCCCGGGACGCCGTCAGCCGGATCCGACAGCAGTTGCCGGCGGACGTCAACGAACCGGTCATCAGTCGCCCCAACGGCAGCGGCGATGCCTTCATCAGCTACACCCTGGCGAGTCCCCGGCGCAGCGTCGGGGAACTGTCGCGCCTGGTCGACGAGGACATCACGCGGGCGGTGCTGACGGTGCCGGGCGTGGCGGAGGTGCAGCGTGACGGCGGCCTCACGCGCGAGGTGCGCGTGCGCCTCTCGCCGGCCAAGCTGCAGGCCCTCGGCACCAGCGTGGACTTTGTGACGGGCCAGCTGCGCGCCCTGAACCTGAACCTGCCGGCCGGCAAGAGCGCCCTGCAGGACGGGGAGATCGGCATCCGCACCTTGGGGTCAGCCCGCAACCTGGAGGAACTCAAGGCGCTGCGCGTGCCGCTGGCCAATGGCTCGGCCGTGCGCCTCGACCAGCTCGGCGAAGTGGATTGGGCCTTTGCTGACGTGGCCTCGATCGCGCGCCTGGATGGCGAGCCGGTCGTCGGGTTTTCGGTGGTGCGGGCCCAGGGGGCCCCGCTGGTCCAGACCGAAGCGGGGGTGCGCGAGCAGGTGGCAACACTGAAAAAATCCTTGCCGCCAGACCTGACGCTGACCATGGTGCGCACCCAGGCCACCTTTACGCGGGCTGCCTACACGGCCACCATCGACGCGCTGCTGCTGGGGGCCCTGCTGGCCGTGATCGTGATCTATGCGTTCCTGCGCAACTGGCAGTCCACCCTGATCTCGGGCCTGGCGATTCCGCTCTCCGTGGTGCCCACCTTCTTCGTCATGTCGGCGCTGGGCTACTCGCTCAACGGCATGACGACCTTGGCCCTGACCCTGGTGGTGGGCATTTTGGTGGATGATGCGATCGTCGACCTGGAGAACATCCACCGCCACATCGACATGGGCAAGTCAGCCTGGCAAGCGGCGTTTGAAGCGACTCAGGAGATCGGGCTGGCCGTCATCGCCACCACCATGACGATCGTGGCCGTGTTCGTGCCGGTCTCGTTCATGGGCGGGATCCCCGGCATGTTCTTCAAATCGTTCGGCATCACGGTGGCTGTGGCGGTGCTGCTCTCCTTGCTGGTGGCCCGGACCCTGACGCCCTTGATGGCCGCCTACCTGCTCCCGGAGCATCGGGCCTCCGAGGTCCACGCGGAGGGCCCGTCTCTTTTCAAACAGCGCTACCTGACCCTCTTGCGCTGGGCCTTGCGTCATCGGGCCCGCGTGATGGCCGGGGCGGTCGCGATTTTCATCGCCTCGCTGACGCTGATTCCGCTGATACCCAAGGGCTTCGTCAACAACGGGGACCAAGGGGAGGCGCTGGTGTCGATCGAGTTGCCGACGGGGTCTGGCATCGCCGAGACCGATGGGGTCGTGCAAGCCGCCACGGAAATTCTGCGGCGGCGCCCGGAGGTCACCTCCGTCTTCGGCAAGGCGGGCACCACCACCGGCACTGGCATGGGCGCGACGCGCGGCGAGGCGGGCGGCGTCAACCGGGGCCAACTGTTCGTGACCTTGGTGCCTCGACACGCGCGCGCGATCGGCATCACGGACTGGGTCAAGGCGGTGGCGCCCGAATTACGCGCCATTCCCGGCGCACGCATCGCGATCAACCTGCCGGGGGCTGCGGGCGGCGGCGCCAGCAAGAACATCAACCTGATCCTGCGCGGCAGTGACGGGGTGGCGCTGGAGCGCGCAGCCGAGGCGGTGCTGCTCGACATGCGCCGTCTTCCCGATCTTCGCGACGTGTCCTCGTCGGCGGCTGAGTTGCGTCCCGAAATCCACATCCGGCCCGATACGGCCCGCGCGGCCGAGCAAGGCGTGCTGGTCTCGGCGATCGGGCGCACGGCCCGTATGGCGACCCAGGGGGACACCGACATCAACCTGCCCAAGTTCAATGCGGGTGACGAGCAGGTCAACATCCGCGTGCAACTGACCGAAGCGGTGCGCCACGACATCGCGGCGATCGGCGGGCTGCTGGTACCTGCCCGGCAGGGGCTGGTGCCCTTGCGCACGGTGGCGGAGGTCACCATGGGCGCAGGGCCTGTGCAGATCAACCGCTACGACCGGGCCCGGCAGGTCACCCTGGGCGCCAACCTCTCGCCCGGGTCGAGCCTCGGTGATGCCATGGCCAAGATCAAGGCCCTGCCTTCGATGCGCAACCTGCCACCGGGTATCGAGCAGGGCTCGCTCGGCGAGGCCAAGATCATGGGCGAGATCTTCGCCGGCTTCGGTCGCGCGCTCGGCATGGGCGTGTTGCTGATCTATGTCGTGCTGGTGCTGCTGTTCCGCGGCTTCTTGCAGCCCGCCACGATCATGGGGGCCCTGCCGCTGGCGATCGGGGGCGCCTTTCTGGGCCTGCTGATCGGGGGCAAGGAACTCGGCATGATGAGCCTGATCGGCATCATCATGCTGATGGGACTGGTCACCAAGAACTCGATCTTGCTGGTCGAGTACGCCTTGCAGGCACGTCAATCGGGCCTCCCGCGCGAGGCGGCGCTGCTCAAGGCGGCCGAGGATCGCGTGCGGCCGATCATGATGACGACGATCGCCATGATTGCCGGCATGCTGCCGATTGCCATGTCTCTTGGGGAGGGCACCGAGCGGCTCTCGCCCATGGCCATGGCGGTGGTGGGCGGCCTGGTCACCTCGACCCTGCTGACGCTGGTGATCATTCCGGTGGCCTACACCTATGTCGACGACCTGGCCTCGCTCTTTCAGCGTGCGCTGCCACGCGCCTGGCGCGGTCGCGGTGACCCGGGGCATGAACCACAGGGGCTTTCGGCCGAAGCGCCCAACGTCGGACTCGCCGTTCCGCATTAGACTCCTTCCTCGAACGCACCAGGGCCTCCGCTCGTCTTGCCAGCACCCGTTGTCGGCTCGAAGAGGGAGGATTCCATGACGCGTTTGCCTGGACGGGTGTTGCCCCTGCTCCTGGGGATGTTCGCTCTGGCGGCCTGTGGCCCCCGCGCGCAGGGGCCCGTCGGGGCGGCCGATCCGGCCCAGCCCCTGCCTGAAAAGGCTTTCTGGGTGGACAAGGAGAACCTGGTGGATGGCGAGATTCACCCGGGTGCTTACGATCCGCTCTCACCGCCCTATCGGCTCTCCGCCATCGGCACGCTCGTCCTCACCGGCGCCGAGTCGGATGGGGCGCTGGCCGCTTTTCCACCAGGGGCGGCAATCGACGGCGACACCAGCAGCCAGTGGGCCAACGGCAGCTACCGGGCCTCCTCGGCCTGGTGGAGCGCCCGCCTGAGTCAGCCGGCCGCGCTCAGCAGCGTGCGCCTCAAAACGGGGCCTCTGCCGAGCGGCGTGACCTACGATCTGGCCGTGCGCAGCGCCGGCAGCTGGATCACCGTCGCCACCGGCCTGCGCAACACCAGCTGGCAGCTGGAGACCAAGCGCTTTCCCGCGCGACTTGGGGATGCGCTGCGGGTGTCGTTCCGCAATGACGCCGCCTTGAGCACGACGCGCTTCATGATTTTCGAGTGTCAGGCGGTCGGGGACCCAGACCTCGGGACTGGAACAGCCAGCCCCTCCCCGCTGCCGAGCGCCACTCCCACGCCGCAGCCGCTGCCGACCGGCTCGGTCGATCAGACCGCCCTGCGGCTCGCCTCGGACCTGCGGGCGATCGCCCCGGGCCGCCTGCAGCTGACCTATGAAGGCGGGCGCCGCTTCGTGCGCTTTGACAACACCATCCCCAATGTCGGGGCGGGACCATTCCAGGTGCGGGCTTACAACAGCGACGGCGTGACCCGCGCTTATCAGGAGATCCTGGACGGGACGGGCCGCGTCGTGGCCACCAAGTATGTGGGCGCCTTCGACTTTCACCCGGCGCACAATCACTTTCACCTGGGGGACGTGGCGCTCTACCAGCTGCGCACCGGCAGCCCGACCGGCCCGCTGGAGCGACAAGGGTACAAGGTTTCCTTCTGCCTGCTCGATAGCGTGCGCTACAGCAGCAACGCCGCCCCGTCGGCTTACGGGGGCTGCAACCAGGTGCTACAGGGGATATCGCGGGGTTGGGCGGATCTCTATGACCGCGCCTTGCCCGGGCAGGAATTCGACGTCACGGGCTATCCGTCCGGCCAGTATTACCTGGTCACCCTGAGCGATCCCACCAACAAGTTTGTGGATCCGGATCGCAGCAACGAGGTGGCCTGGGTGCGGTTTTACATGGATCCTGCGCGGGGCAGTCTGCAGGTGCTGAGCCGCTCGACCCCCTGAGCCAGGCCAGCCTTCAGGAGCCTTCGCTGCAGCGGGGGACGGTGCGACGTGCCGGAAACACGACCGCGTGCGCCGCACCGTTCCTCGCTGCGCGGCGCTCGCCTGGCGGGATGTCCGGTCCTCGGCATCGGGTTCACGCAAATTTGAGAACGATTTAGCAAATTGTTAACGCGCCTGCTCCATTGCGCGCCGATAAGCATGCTGGATTCCGAGTACGAGGTTGATCAGCATGCCCGACACGTCCATCTCTCGCCTGGGCCCCATCGGCGGTACCTACGGGGCGCCTCGCTATGGCTACCCCGGCTACACCCAACCGGATCCGATCTCGCAGACGATCGATCAGTTCACGCGTCAGTTCCAGGACGTGGCGCGCAACACGCAGACCTCGTTCCGCCGCATGGAGCGGGCCTGGAACGGCGAGCCGGAATACTCGGTGGGGCGGATAGCCAGCTGGGGTGGTGGGGCGGCCTTGCTCTGGTCGGTGCTGGACTCCACCCTGCGCAACCGTCCGGAAGGCCTGCTCGCGCTGGGCGTGCTCGGGGTTGGGGCCTGGGTCGGTAACCAGGCCTACGACTGGTTCATGGACCGCTACGGTCGCCATTTCGGCTACTGATAGCAACGCTCAGTCTGGCGGCGATTCCCGGTCGGCCTTTTGCCGGCGTCGATGGTCGTGGCGAGGCCCGACGCCTGACGTGAAGGACCTGACTTTGCCGGGCGGCGGGCACTGGTGGGCGCCCGGATGCCTGGCTGTTCAGGCGGCTTCTGCTGGCACCAGGCCGATTTCGTGTCGCAGCGCCTCCTCCAGCGTGGGACACAGGAACTGGAAGCCGGATTGCTGCAGCTTGGTGGGCAGCACGCGCGCGCCCTCCAGCAGCAGCGCCCGCCCCATCTCCCCCAGCATCAACCAGACGGCGGGTTCCGGCAGCGGGAGAATGGCCGGCCGATGGAGCACGTGGCCCAGCACGCGCGCGAATTCGCTGCTGCGGGCCGGCTCCGGTGCGGTGGCGTTGACCGGGCCCCGCAGGGAGGGAGTGAAGAGAACGTGCTGAATCGCGCCAAGCAGGTCATCCAGGGCGATCCAGCTCATGTACTGCCGCCCGCTGCCGACCGGTCCACCTGCCCCCAACTGGAAGGGTGGCAGCATCCGCGCGAGCGCACCCCCTTGGGGCGTGAGCACGATGCCGATGCGCAGGTTCACGACGCGCACCCCCGCCTCCCCGGCTGGAGCCGTCTCGGCCTCCCAGGCCCGGCAGACGTCTGCCAGAAAGCCTTGGCCCGCTGCTGCGGACTCGTCTAACCCCTCATCGCCGCGGTCTCCGTAGAATCCGATCGCCGATGCACTGATGAAGGCTTCCGGTTTGCGGTCCAGTCGGGCGATCGCCGTGGCCAGCAAGCGGGTTCCGTCCACCCGGCTTTGAAGGATCCGAGCCTTGCGGGCCGCGGTCCAGCGTCCCTCGGCGATGCCCTCCCCCGCCAGGTGAATCACCGCATCGAACCCTTCGAGATCGCTGTCCCGGATCTCGCCTTTTTCCGGATCCCAGTGAATCTCACCGGGGCCAGGCGCGCGCCGCACCAGACGCACGACGTCGTGCCCCCCGCCCTGCAGGAAGGCCACCAGGGCCTGCCCCACCAGGCCTGAGGCCCCGGAGACGAGGATGCGCCGTCGTCCGACTGCCGCGTAGCGGGCGTGGCGGGCCAGGTCGTCGCGGGTACGCCGATGGCGAAACTGGAACATGCGGCTCAGCGTGGCGTTCAGAAAGCTGCCGCCCAACCACGTCGCCACTGGCCCGCCAGGTGCCTCCACCTCCAGGGAATCCTCCAGCCGACTCTCGCCAGGACCCACCGGGACGAACCGGTGGGTGTGCCGCCACACCGAAAAGGGGCCTGCCACCTGCACGTCGCGAAACTGTCGGTCCGCCACGTGCTGGTCGTGGCGCGCCACCCAGCGCACGCCCAGGGGGCCCTTGCGAATCGTGAAACGGGTTTCCGCCCCGTCTTCCAGGGCGCCCTGACGGGAAATGTCCGCCATGGTTTCCCAAGGGGGTGCCAGGCGCAAAAAAGCCCCCGGGCTGGCGTGCCAGGCGTAGAGTGCTTCTGCGGACACGGGCATCAGGCTGACGTGCTGGTAGGTGTGCATGGCTCCTCCTGGGTCGCCCCCGGCGCCCGACCGGCCCTGGACTGGCAAGGCCAGGGTCCGGGTCACCGGATGATTCTGGCCCGCCCCGTCGCGGCGGTCAGCGTCCGACCAGTCGAAGGAACTCGTCTTTCCAGCTGGCGCTGGTGAGGTCGCCCTCGTAGGCCGTCGTGATCATGCGGGCGCCTTCCTTGCGGACGCCCCGGCAGCGCATGCACCCGTGAGCGGCCTCTACATAGGCAGCCGCGCCGCGAGGTTGGAGGTGCTCCATCAAGCTGCGGGTGATCTGGCGCGTCAGGCGCTCCTGAATCTGGGCCCGGCGGGCGAAGCAGTCGACCAGGCGAGCCAGCTTGGAAAGCCCCACCACCCGTTCGCCAGGCAGGTAGGCGACGTGGGCGATTCCGTCGAAGGGTTGCAGGTGGTGCTCACAAGTCGAATGGAAGGGAATGTCGCGCAACACCACGAGATCCTGGTAACCCTCCACCTCGGCAAAGGTGGTGGCCAGGATGGAGGCCGGGTCCTGCTGGTAGCCGGCGAACTGTTCGGCGTAGGCGCGGACGACGCGGTCTGGCGTGTCGAGGAGTCCCTCGCGGTCAGGGTCCTCGCCGATGTAGGCGAGCAGCGTCCGAACCGCTTCCATGGCGGCTTCCCGGGAGACATCGGCGGAGACGGAGGTGGGCGCATTGGTGAGCCAGACGGGCTCGGCGCGAAGCGGGTGAATGGTCATGTGGGTCACTTCTTTCAAAGGGGACACGCTTTCGACTATAAGTTTTTCACGGAACGCTTGTCAAATATTTGTCCAGGACAAAAGTTTGACAAGGTGGGGGCAGGCTCGGTTAAGATATGGCCTGGAGGCAGCCTGCATGCGCACCGACGACGCTCCGATCTACACGATCAAGTCAGTCGCTCAACTCACGGGGTTACCCACGGAAACCATTCGCGCGTGGGAGCGGCGCTACCAGGTCGTCGCCCCGCAGCGGTCGGGCGGCGGTCACCGATTGTACCGTGCCAGCGACGTCGACCGCCTGACCTTGTTGCAACGCGCCGTGCAGGCCGGTCATACAATCGGGCAGGTGGCGCGGGTCCCCTCGGAGGAACTGGGCCCGTTGCTGGTGACGCCGGCGCCGCGTGAGGCCGTCGTGCGCTCCCTGCCGGAGTCGGCCGTGGCGGACCGCGTGCTGGAAGCGCTTGTGCGCTACGACCAGGCCGGTGCCGCGCGTGAGCTGGAGTCGGCCGCCACCTTGCTGCCCGCGCGTAGCCTGCTGCACGAAGCCGTCTTGCCCCTGCTGGCGCGCATCGAGGAGGGCTGGGAGCGGGGCGTGATCGGCATTGCGCAGGAGCACATGGCCAGCAGCATCCTGCGCGGATTGCTGGGCAATATGATGCGCCTGGCGGAAACCCGACCCGACCGCCCGTCGGCGATCCTGGCCACGCCGCCGGGCGACCTGCATGAACTGGGCTTGCTGTGCGTCGGCCTCCTGATGGCCGGGCGGGGCATGGCGGTCACGTACCTGGGCCCTCAGGTGCCCGCGCGGGACCTGGTCCACGCGGCGCGAGTGACCGAGGCCCGGATCGTCGGGCTGGGCATCGGTATCGTGACGGATCGGACGGCCCTGCTGGGGGAACTCGACCATCTGGCGGCCGAACTGCCGAAGGCGTCCCAGATCTGGCTCGGGGGCCGGGGGGTGGTGGCCTTGTCGGTGGAGCGCCTGCCGCCCCGCTGTCGCTTCTTCCCGACCCTGACGGCCGTCGAGACCGAGGTGGACGCCTGGGGCTGACCCTTCGATGGCCGCGCCGGGACACCCTCGAGTACCGTTTCGGCCCGCAGCCGTCGTCCCGGCGAGCCCGGGACCGCGCCTAACTGGCCCCGAGGATGGCTTCCGCAGCCTGCACGCCCGAACGCAACGCCCCTTCGATGCTGCTCTGCCGGGTGGCCTCGCTGGCCAGCAGGCAACCGCTCGGGTGGCGTTCAGGCCAGCGCGGCGTGCCCACCCCCTGGTCGAACTGGGCAAAGGGCACCGTCACGGTGTGCAGCCAGCGCCAGGCCGAGAGGTCGGCGGCTGGAAACCACTGCCGCAAAGCCTTCAGCACCGCCTCTGGCTCGGAGTCGAAGCGGCCAGCGGCATCGGGCAACAACTGGACGGCTACCTGGTGCTCGCCAGCTGGTGACATGTCGGGGGCCACCAGCGAGGGCACGGCCACGATCCCAACGGGCCCCGTGGCGTCCGGGGCCAGGGCGATCAGGCGTCGCTGGAACGGGGCCTCCGGCGCGGCGAAGTACATCGTGACGGCAGGTTTGCCACGCAAGCGGCGAGTCGGGTCTTCCAGCAGGCGCGACAGCTCCGGCGCCGGGGTGGCGAGCACCACCTGCGGGGCCTCCAGCACCCGCCCATCGGCCAGCGCAACCCCCACCACACGCCCCTGTTCGCGGCGCAGGGCCTGCACGGGGGTGTTGGTCCACAGACTGCCGGGGGTCAATCGGCCTGCCAGCTGGTCCGGCAGGGCTTGCATGCCTTGGGCGGGCACCACGGCCTGACCGCTCGCGAGCATGCGCCAGTAGAAGCGAAAGACGGCCGCATCGACGTCCAGCGTGCGGTCGAGCCAGATGCCGCTGAAAAACGGGCGCAGGAAGCGGGCCTGAAATCGTTCCGAAAACCCCAGCCTGTTCCAGTCTTCGGCCGTTGAGCGGCCCAGCGGGGGATCGCCTTCGCTGCGGGCCGTCTCCAGGCCCAGTCGCATCAGGGCCCAGGCGTCTGTGGGGCCATACAGGCCGCTGGTCACGGTGGACCACAGGTCTCCGGGTTGCCGGAAGGGATCCGCCACGGGCCGCCAGGCCGAGCCTGTCCGGATCAGGGCGCCAGCCTCGTAGGCGCGCCAGTCGAGGGCGCGCACGTCGACCAGGCGGTTCAGGGTCGGGTAGGCCGAGAACAGCACCTGAAAGCCGAGGTCGATCCGGTGTCCCGCTGGCAGCAGGAGGCTGCCCACCCGGCCGCCCACCCGCGAACTGCCTTCCAGCAGGCAGACCTGTTTGCCAGCGGCCTGAAGCGTCACGGCGCAGGCCAGGCCGGCCATTCCGGCGCCCACGATGATCACGTCCGGGTTCATGAGGTCGCGCTCCTTCAACGGCCGGCGTGGTCGGGCGCCAGCAAGGGCAGTTGACCATGCCGCGCTGCCGGCCGAAAAGCCTCCCCCGCGTCCAGGGCTGCCCGCAAGGCTTCGAAGACGGCCTGGTCGCGCTGAACCTCGTCCGGCGTGCGCCGACGCACGGTGCCCAGCACGGGGCCCAAGCGGGCACTGGCAGTCAGGCGGGCCTGATGGCGGTCCAGGTAGGCCCAGTACAGGCGCGTCAGGGGGCAGTCACGTTTGGGGTCGAAGGCGCAACTGCCACAGTAATCGCTCATCCGGGCCAGATAGGGGGCCCCCGCGACGTAGGGCTTGGTGGTCATGTGCGGCCCCAGCGCGAACAGGCCCATGCCGAGGACGTTGGGCTCCACCACCCAGTCCCAGGCGTCGGCATAAGCGACCCAGAACCAGTCGGCCACCTCGCGGGGAGCGAGGTCCAGCAGGGTGGCCAGGTTGGCCAGCACCATCAGGCGGGTGATGTGGTGGCCATAGGCCGACTCCCAGACCTCCTGCACGACGCGATCGAGGCAGGCGAGGCCGGAAGGGGTCCCCCAGAAGGCAGCCGGCAGCGGATGTGTTTGGCCCGGTGGCGTGGGCGCTGCGCCACCGTCGAGCCCTTCAGGCAAGGCGACCGCGGCCCAGCGGCGCGCCCGCCAGCGGCCCCAACCTGCGTCACCAGGTTCCGCTTGCACGTCGGCCAGCTCGCGAAAGCCGTCACTGCGGGCGTGGACGTGCCGGACGAACTCGCGCCAACCCAGAATCTGGCGCACGAAACCCTCGCGGCTCTGCAGTGGCAGATGCTCATCCTCGGCCACGTCCTGGACCACCCGCACCGGCAGCAGGCGGTGCATGTTGAGCAGGGCCGAGATGCGGGTGTGGAAGAGGCCGGCCGAATGAACGCTCATGGCGTCCTCGTAGGGGCCGAAATGTGGCAGGCACTCCTGCCTGGCGAATTGCCAGAGTGCCTCGGCATCGGCCCGGGTGGCGGGGAGCGCGCTCGGGTCGAGCTGGCCGGGATGGTCCGGGAAGTCCCGCTCGACCAGGGCGAGCACCTCCGCCTTGATGGCGTCGCCAGGGAAACGCGGAGGGAGAGGGGCCGGCGGGTTGCCTTTCCAGGGCAGGCGGTTGTCCACATCGAAGCTCAGGCGTCCCCCGAGCGGCTGGCCTTCCTGCATGAGCCAGCCGGTCTGCTGGCGTACATAGCGGTAGAAACTGTCCATCTTGTAAGGGGGCGACGGACAGGCGGCCTGGAATTGGGCCGTGCTGGTCAGCCAGCCCTCGTGCCGAACCACCCGGATCGCACCCGAAGATACCAGCGGCGCCAGATCGGCCCGCAGCTCCCGTTCGGCCGCTTCCATCATGGTGAGCGGGCCCAGCTCCAGCGCCACGTCCCCGAGCACCTGCCGATAAGGCACATCGGCCCAGATGTAGCGCACGGCCACGCCTCTCTCGGCTTGCTCCAGCGCGAAGTGGCGCTGGTTGGCCCATTGCAGGGCCAACCGCTGCCGATGGTAGGGGCGGAGCCTCGCCTTCCAGCGGCTCTCGAGCAGGACGATGCCCGTCTCGCGGGGATTCCCGCGCGAGAGAGGCCCACACGCATCCGTCAGCTGGTCGTCCGGGACAAACAGCCAGTGGCGGCCTTGAGGGGGGGCGGCCAGGGCGTTCAGGGCATCCAGAAAAGCCGACACGGGAGCGCGACCCCCCAAAAAGGGGAGGTGGCGCAAGATGAACCCCCTGGCTCATCTCACGCCACCTTGCAGGTGGGATCCAAGACGTAGTATAACAGATGTACAAGACTTGTCCAGTACAAAAATTGAACAGAGCGGATTTTTTTTGTCGCGGGTGATCTGGCCGCCCCAGGGCAGCCGAGAAAGGCGGTAATTCGTGCCGTTTCAGGAACAAGCCGGGGTGATCGTGGGAGGCTCCGGCGGCATCGGCGCCGCCACTGCGCGGCTGCTGGCCGCCCGTGGCGCCAGGTTGGTCCTCGTCGCCCGGCGCTCGGAGCCGTTGCAGGCGATCGCCACAGAGCTCTCGGCCGCTACCGTGGTGGGTGACGCCTGCGAGGCAGCCACCTCGCAGCAGGCGGTGGACACGTGCCTCGCCCGACACGGTCGTCTGGATTTCGTGGTCCACGCGGCCGGTTCGATCGTGCTCAAGCCGCTGCGCAGCCTCAGCGAGGACGACATGCTGGCGACTTTCCGGCAGAACACCTTGTCCGCGTTCCATCTGATGAAGGCGGCGATCACGCCGATGACCCAGGCCAAGCGCGGCGCGATGGTGGTGTGCTCCTCGGTGGCGGCCGGCACGGGGCTGCCCAACCACGAGGCGATCGCCGCGGCCAAGGGGGCGCTGGAGGGCCTGGTGCGGGCGGCGGCCATGACCTACGCCGGTTCGGGGGTACGCATCAACGCGATCGCGCCGGGGCTCACGCGCACCCCGCTGGCGGCCCACATCACCAGCAGTGAACGGGCGCTGGCGGCCTCGCTGGGCGTGCATCCGCTGGGGCGTCTGGGCGAGCCGGAGGAGGCCGCCGAGGCGATCGCCTATCTGCTGGGGGCAGCCAACGTGACAGGCAGCGTATTGCCGCTCGACGGGGGGATGACGGCCGGACGGCTGCTGCGTTGAGACTGGTCCGGTGCGCGCGGCGCGGGGCAGCGGCCCCGCGTCGTCGCTCAGCTCTCGGCGTCGCGGTTGTTGAGGCCCACGCGTCGCCGGACGAACGCGCCCGCTTCAAGTTCGTCGAGCAGCCAGGCCGCCAGCGCCGGCATGGACGCCCGCTTGGGGCCATCCGGCAACCTATCCGGCTGCACGTTGAGAGGCTGGGCGCGCTCGCCCTCAACCAGATCCGGCGGGCAGACCAGGGTCCATTCCAGGTCGCTGGCGCGCAGGTGTTCGAAGGCGGCCAGGTGGGCGCCGGAACCAGCTCGGAAGGCGGCGGGGTAGCCCGGGGCGTCGCGTCGCAGGCCGCCGCCCGGGGCATCCAGCAGCCCCGCCGTGGCGATCGCCAGGACGCGCCGGATGCCGCTGGCCTGAGCGGCGTCCACGACGTGACGCATGGCCACGGCCAGCATGTCATCGGACTCCTGCCCTCGCCGCGTGCCCAGCGCGGTCACGATCGCCCGGGCCCCGAGCAGACACGCGGCCACCGCCTCGGGATCGCGCACGTTGCCCGGGACGACCAGCAGCCGATCGTTGTGACCGCTCAGCTGGGCGGGGTCTCGCGCCAAAGCACGGACTGCCCAGCCGCGCGACAGGGCCTCGCGCAGCAGGTGCCCGCCCGTGCGGCCGGTGGCGCCGAACAGTGCCAGGCAGGGTGCTTGCAAAGTGGGGTCGTTCATGGCTTCATCCTAGCCGATTCCCTGTGCGGGGCAAGCCCTTCGATGTCGCCGCTTCTTGAAAGGAAACGCCATGCGCGCTGATCGTGTTCTGGCCGGGGCGATCGCCCTGGGCTCCCTGGTCGCTGCCCCGTTGGCTGCGGCAGCCGCGCCGGCTGAGTCCAAGCGGCCGCGGCCGGCGGCTGACGCCGTGCCGATCGCCGCGCCTGCCTCGGTGGTTCCAGCTGTGACCTCCGCCTCTGCGGGGGGCCTGCGCCCCGTGGCACCGCGCGCCCTCGATGAACTCGTGATTGACCATGAGGTGGGCGCCGTGTTGACCCTGCAGAATGACCAGCGCTACGGCAAGGCCGGGACCCAGTATTCCCGGAGCACGGTGGCGCTCGACCGCAACCTGTTTGCCGTCACCCGCACCTCGACCGAGGCGCGCTTTCTGGGGCGCCACACCGTGGTGCTCCTCTACGCGCCGCTCGACGTGCCAACCCGCGTCACGCTCGACGCGCCGCTCACCTTCCGGGGAACCACCTTCGCCGCGGGCACGGTGGTCAATCATCGGTACCTGTTTGACGGGATTCGCGCCACCTATATGTATCGTTTTTACGAGGGCGCGGGCCTGCAACTCGATGGCGGGGCCACCTTGGGGGTGCGCAACGCCGAGGTCAGCCTCACCTCGGCCAACGGGGAGCAGTTCGCCGCGGAGCGCGACATCGGTCCGGTGCCGGCGCTGCGGGGTCGTCTGCGCTACGACGCCGGCCAGGGCCTCTATGCGTTGTATGATCTCGACTGGCTTTACACGCCGGGTGGCCTGACCGGCGCCAGCATCCGCGGGGGCGTCTGCGACACCTCCTTGACGCTCGGGATTCCGCTGCAGACAGGGCTGGATGCCACCTTGCGGCTGCGCTACCTGGCGGGCGGAGCGGAAGTGCCGGGCCGGGAGATCTTCAACTGGGGCCAGTTCGTGTCAGCCACGGCGGGCTTCCGGTTTTCGCCGATGGCCTTCTGGGACGCACCCTCCAGGCGCTGAGGGCGGATGAGCCGGCATTCTGCTCTCCGCAAGACGCATGCTGTGTGGAACGGTCCCGATGGAGGTACCCGTTGGCCTTGCTCCCTGACGCCACGGCGGTTCAGCTTGAATCGCAGTTTCAGGCCTTTCTCGCCAAAGCCTACCAGGGCGGGGACGGGGTGGCCCTGCTTGGGATGTACCATCCCGAGGCGTTGATTTCGTTCGCGGGCGAGACGACACGGGCAGGTGAGCTGGATGCCGAAGACTTCGCCTTGTTGCAAGCCCACTTTCTGGAAAGACGCGCCACCGCTGGAGGCGATGCGCTGGCCCCTCTGCTGGCCCCGCCACGCCTGTCGGGTGGCAGGTTAGAGGGGCCCGAGCGGGCGGTGCTCTGGTTTGATTCCGTGGAGCAAGGTTCAGGGCAGGCGATCGCCATCGGGGTCGGTTTTGCCTTGTTCGAGGAGTGCTGGCGGGTCGCCTGGATGACCCTGCGGGCAGCCCCGCAGAATTGGGACTTCGAAACGGGTCGTGCCCAGGCCGTGTCGGAGTTTGCCTGTGCCGAGGCGGCAGACCTGATCGCCCCACGCACCTGGCTTGACCTCTCCTGGTACCGTCAGTTCGGACATCCCAAGCCGCTGCTGCAGGTGCTTCCAGAGGCCCACTTTGGCTGTCACGGTTCGGGACATTGCTGCGACAAGGTGTTTGCGATCGACGTGGATGCCGGGGCCCAGACCCTGATCGACGCGATCCCCTGGGAGAAGGTCCACCCTCCCCTGAAGGGGACACGTTTGCAGCAAAAAGACGATGGACGCCTGCGTCTGAAAGGGGTTGGCGAGGTTTGCCGGTTTCTGGATGAGAAGCGGCACTGCCGGATCCACACGTATCTGGGGCGGGCGGTCTTCCCTGTCTGTTCCCAGTACCCCCTTCGCTGGACCCGAACCCCGGATGGGGTCGCGATCACCACCTCGATCTTCTGCGGGAGTGCGCGTCGCCGCTGGGGGCCAGCGTTATCGGAGCGACAGGCTGACATTCACGCGAGAATGTCGCTGTTCCCCGTCACGTCGAGTCCGCCTTTTCGTATCGAGGTAGATGGGGCCGACGATTGGGGGCTTTACCGGGAGGCAGAGGCACGCGTGCTGGCGATCCTGGCCCGTCGCGACCTGACACTGGACCGTCGCCTGTGGCTCAGCTGCGTCTATCTGAATGCCTTGAGGAAGGGGCAGCATCTGGACACGGCGGCCTTGGATGCGGTCGCGGGACCGCATTGCCCGAATTCGATGGCACAAAGGCTCTCCACGCTGGAAGTCGTGGCCAGCGTCGTGGCGGACATCGGGGAGGGACCGCTGGAACTGGAACCCGACGACCCCGAGACCGAGGACGTTCTGACCCATGCCTGCCGTGACTTGATCTTCTCCAAAACTTTTTTGGAACGCTATAGCTTGCGGACGGCGCTGAATGCTTCGGCTTTCATGGTGATCCTCGTGCGCTGGTTGCGGCGTCGTCAGCCGGCCCATCGCTGGACGGACGATTCGCCACTGGTAAACGCGATCGGTCAGATCTCACACGGGCCGTTTCTGCGGATCTTGACGCTGGCCCCACACTTCGAGGCCCTGCTCAACTCGCCTGACTTCGTGGCGTGGTTCATCGGCCCGGAGCCGCGGCAGGACGGTCGACCGGTGGAGGGTGCAGGTGAGACGCCGCCCGCTTGAAACTGGCTGTTGCGGTTACTCGCGGGCCGCAGCGGTTGGGGTGTTTGGGACGCTGGTTTCAGGGTACGTCAAAGGTGTCCGACGTCCTTCGCCATCACATCTCACAGGGAGGTCCCCGTGTCCCGATTGATCCTCTGTGGTTTGGCGCTGACCGTCAGCGTGCTCGGGGCCTGTCAGCGTCCCCCTGAAACGCCCAGCGCGCCGGAGGTGAAGCCGCGTGCCGCCCAGAGCACCAGCCGGGTCCTGCAAGGAACGGTGCTGGCCCCGGCCAACCTGATTGGCCTGGATGGGGCCTCGCTGGTGGGCCTGGACGGGGCCACGCTGGTGGGCCTGGATGGGGCGACCCTGGTGGGGCTGGACGGGGCCACCCTTCAAGGGCGTGAAACCGCGTCCGGGCTGGCTCGTCAGCTGACGGGTGCCGGGCCGGAAACGCCTGATGTCCTGTCTTCTCGCCAGACCCCTGGTTTCGCGACGGCCTTCCGCTTGCTGGCGCGGCAGGACAATCCCCTGGCCGGGGCCACCGTGGTGCTGGCCAGTGCCGCCGGGAAGATCCTGGAACCACGGATTCAGGCCGTGACGGATGCGCAAGGGCGCTTCTCGCTACCGGTCAAGGGCTCCGGTTACATCGCCGTGGCGCTGGCGCGCAATCCGGAGCGACAACTGGTGCGCCTCCGCGCTTATTCCGCCGACACGGGCGCGAAGCCTCAGGTGGGAGTCGCGCCTGCGACGACCCTGCTGACCAACGTCTTGCTCGACAGCGCCGGCCCACTGGGGCTGACGGGGCTCTCGGAAGGCGACTACAAGGGCACCGTGGCCGAAATGGAGAAAGCCGCGGGCAGTGAGCCCTGGCCGGACCTCAGTCGTCGCGATGCGGTCCAGGCGGCCGTCGCGGCCATGGCCGAAAAGTCGCCCGAACTGAAGCGCCGACTCGATGACTTGAAAAAGGCCCTGAGCGATCCCAGTTATGAAACAGCCCCTGCCGATGTGACGACCCAACCGCTCGCCACGGCCCGAGCGACGCCTACCCCGGCGCCCACGCCCCGGGCTCCCAGAACCGTCACCGTGCGGATGGGGGCGCAGGCCGTGGATACCAAGGAGAATCGCTGGTTCAGCACTGGGGTCAACGTCCTGCCTGGGGACAAACTGTCCTTCAGGATCTCGGGGGCGGTGCGCATGTGCAAGGATTGCGCGGAGGTGGGACCCGATGGTGACCCGGTGATCAAGGGCATGAAAGGCTACATGCCGGGTTTCCCGCTCGGGGCATTGATCATCAAGGTCAGCAACGTCGTGTATTCCTTCACGGACGGCGACGGGGCGCAGGTGCAGGCCGCCGGGCCGCTGCAACTGGGCCTGAACGACGACACCGCGGCCGAGGACAACAGCGGCACCTTCACGATCGAGATCACGCAGAAATAGCGACTGAGCGTGAACCGGGGGGCCGCCCCGGTGTCGCGGGAATGGTGGGCGAGCTGGGCGGCAGCCGCTGGAGCCTGCCGCACGCAAGTTTTTCTTTTTTAACCATATAACCATCGCAGGTTAAACTTCGTGCGATGGGAGAGTGGAGACGTGGCAGCCAGTTTTCGGAAGGGGCTCACCCTGACGCTCGGGATGTGGCTGATCGCCTCCGCGGGATGCGGTCGCCCGGCGCCAGGCGGCCTGGCGCGAGGGGCCGCCGAGGGGCTGCAGGCGCGGGCGGACGCGTCGTCCCCGGTGGCCGTGACCTACCAGACCCGCGCCCAGCTGGGAACCCTGGCACGGGCCGGTGTCGACTTTGAAGGCTTCGACACGCGCCGGAAGCGTTTTCGCGCCAAACTGACGCCCGAACAGTTCGCGCTGGCGCAACGCCTGGGTTTGAAAATCACGCAGGACCTGACAGGTCGACGCAACCAGTACGATCCGCAGTATCGGACCTACGAGCAGACGGTGGCTTTGCTGCGCAGCCTGGCTGACAAGCGGCCGGACCTGGCCGAGGTGGTCGACATCGGGGACGCCTGGGAAAAAACGCAAAAACGGGCCGACCGCGACATCGTGGCCCTGCGCCTCGGGAAAAAGGGCGCGGGCAAGCCTGTCGTGCTGTTCGCCGGCTGCCACCACGCGCGCGAACTGGCGACGCCCGAAATGGTGCTCTTGATGGCCGAGGAACTCGTGACCCGCTACGGCCAGGACGCCGAGATCACGGGGCTGGTCGACCAGCGTGAGATCTGGCTGGTGCCGATGGTCAATCCGGACGGCCACGCCCGCGCCGAGAAGGGCGCCGATCAGCGCAAGAATACCAACAACGTGACGGGGGGCAAGCAGCGCATCGGGGTCGACTTGAACCGCAACTACGGCGGACCCGATTGGGGGGGAGCCGGCACCAGCAGTGCGCCCAATGCCGACACGTTTGGCGGCACGGCCGCCTTCTCGGAGCCCGAGACCCAGGCCATGCGCGACCTGATGCGGCGCATCAAGCCGACCTACCTGATGACCTTCCACAGTTACTCCAACATGGTGCTGTGGCCCTGGGGCTACACCGACGCCCCGCCGCCGGACCCTCGGCTCGCGCTGGTCGGCCAGAAGCTGGGTGAACTGTCGGGCTACGAGGCCGGGCAGAGTGGTCCCGCCCTGTATGCCACGGCCGGAGACGACACCGACTGGGCCTTTGCGGAACTCGGCACGCTCGCCTACACCGTCGAGGTCGGGGGCTGGTCGGATGGCTTTGATCCCCCTTACGAGGCGGTTAAACGCTTCTGGCAGGAAAATCGCCCCATGATGATGTTTGCCCTGCGCACCGCCGACCACCCGGCGGCAGCGGCGGGCCCTGAAATGCGCGGTGGCAAGGGACCAAAGGCCACAGCGGCGGAGCTGTTCCTCGGGCGACCCGGCCCCAGCGGCACGGGCCAGGCCGTGGCGCCGGGCAAGGCTCCCGTCGTGACGAGCAGCGAGCGCACCCTGGTCTGGTCGCACGCTCGCGACGCGCGCGGCAACTGGGGCCCGTGGAGCATCACCTGGAGCCGTTGAGCCAGCAAGCGGCGAGGAGGAACGGGGGCAGAAGCCTGCGGAGGTCGCTTCGCTGTGCTTGACGCTTGTCCCGCGTCCGCCAAAATAGACGACGTGTCTGTCTCGCCTCCTCCCAGTGACATGTCCCCGCCATTCCCGGCGGCCCAAGCGATCAAGGGGTTGCCCACCACCGTCGCGGGGCGCTGGATCTATGCGCTGAAACCCGCCAGCTGGCCCAAATTGCTGGTGCCGACCCTGCTGGGACAGGCGCTGGGAGTGACGGTTGTGGCCGGTTTTTCCTGGATGGCCTGCGCGCTGGGGGTCGCCTTCACGCTGGCGCTGGGCGCCGCGATTGTCTGGCTGAACGATTGGGCGGATCAGCCGGTGGACCGGATCAAACGCGCCATGTTTCCAACGGGTGGCTCGCCTAAAACCATCCCGGACGGGATCCTGTCGGCGCGCGCCGTGGGGCTGGCGGGGGCGCTGGCGGCCGGCCTGGCGCTGGCCCTCGCGGGGCTGGGGGGGCACTTGCTCGGGCGCCCCTGGCTCGGCCTCGCGGCCTTGCTGTGTCTCGCCTGTTTCGTGGCTTACAGCCTGCCGCCCCTGCGGCTGAATTATCGCGGCGGGGGCGAAGCTCTGGAGGCGCTCGGGGTCGGCCTCTTGTTGCCTGGCTTTCAGGCCTACTTGCAGGCGGGAGAAACCTGGGGGGCTGTCTATCCCTACCTGGTCGGACATGGGTTGCTGGCCCTTGCCAGCGCGCTCGCGAGCGGGTTGTCCGACGAGGACAGCGATCGCGGCGGCGGCAAGCGAACCTTCACCACCTCCTGGGGCAACGCCCGCGTGCGCCGGGCCGTGCAGCGATGTGTCTCGCTGGCCGCGCTGGCCTGGCTGGTCGCCGCGCTCGCGCAACCCACGCAGGCCCGCTGGCCGGGCCTGCTGGCGGCTGTGGTGTTGCTGGCGCTCATGGAATGGCCGCGACGATTGTCTCCGCAGGCCGTGACGGGTGCCTTTGCAGCCCAGGGGCGTTACAAAGCAGCGCTGCATGGGGTGAGCTGGAGTGCCACCGCGGCGCTGGCGCTGGCCTTGCTGCTGCAGGGGCGCGGCTGATGCTGCGGGCCGAACCCTGGCAGGACCTGGTGGAATGCGAAAGGCGCCAGCAGGAGGCCCTGCAGCACTATGAAACCCTCGCGCCAGGCCGGTTGGCACCGACGCCCTGGGCGCAACTGGCGGCGGCCTTGCTCCCCAAGGAGCCCTCCGATCGCCGCGAAGCCTGGTGCGAGGGGTTCGTCGCCATTCTCGCGGCGCAGGCGCAGCATTTCCCGGACACCCGCTTCTGGGACACCGACTATCTGGCCGCCAGTTTGCTGCACGAGACGCGCACCGCCGCGGATCTGCGCGACCTCTGCCGGCGGATCGTCGACTTGCAGGGATGCTTCGGTCGCCGTTCGGCGATCGCCTTTCGTTATACCCACGACTTCACCTACGGTTTCGATTGGGCGCGCTGGGTCCTCAAGGCGCCAGCCGAACGGGCGCTATTCGGCCCATTCTCGCCAACCTTCGTGGGCTACCTTGAACGGCGTGGCCAGGAACTGTTGACGCTGATCGCCGAGGACGATGAGAAATATCCACGCTTGCCGGGGGGGGAGCCCCGCAATCCCTTTGCCTTCTCGCGGGAACCGGAAGATGAGACGGCGCTCTTGCGTGCGCTCCGTGATGCCGGGGAGTTGCCCCTGCAGGCCTGGCGGATCGATGCGGCGCCCGAATGGCAGCGGCCGTTTGCAACGCTGCGTCTGCAGCGGGCCCAGCATCTGGGGATGGGGCACCCCGGCGCCCCGTGAATGCGTTGATGGCCTGGTGGCAGGCGGCGCGATTTCCCTCCCAGGTCTACCTGTGGGGCCCGCTGTTACTCGGGCAGGCCCTGGCCTGGCGGGAGACGGGGCGCTGGGAGGCGGGCATTTGCGCGCTGGTGCTGGGCTACGGCCTGGCCCAGCAGCTGTTCATCGTGTTCGCGAACGATCTGGCCGATGCGGAGACGGACCGCCTCAACCCCCACCCGACCTTTTTGTCCGGCGGTAGCCGGGTGCTGGTCGAGGGCCGCCTGAGCGCGGGTGCGCTGGCCCGTGCCGCCGTGGTAGCGGCCATTGCGGCCCTGCTGCTGGCGATCGCCCTGGGCGGGTGGACCGGGACGCCCCTGCTGCCGCTGCTGGCGCTGGGGGGCCTGGCCTTGCTGTGGGCCTACAGCTACCCGCCGCTGCGGCTCTCGTTTCGGGGGGGGGGGGAGGGGTTGCAGGCCCTGGGGCTCGGGGGGGTGCTGCCGTTGTTCGGCTATCTGGCTCAAGCGGGAAGCCTGGCTGGGTTTCCCGTCTGGATCTGGGCCAGCCTGCTGCCCCTGCAGCTGGCGCTGGCGCTGGCCACCAGCTTGCCGGACGAGCCGGGCGATCGCCTGGTGGCCAAGCGCACCTGCGCCGTCGTCTGGGGCGGCGCGAGGGTCCGGACGGCGATCGTCGCCTTGTTGCTGTTCGCCCTGGCCGCCTGGCCCTTCCTGCATCCGCTGACCGGGGCCTGGCAGGCGCCGGCGTGGCGTCACTCGCTGGTGCCGGCAGCCTGCCTGATCCTGATGCCCTGGCTGTCCGCCCGCGCGGCCACCTCTCGGGCCTGGCTGCTGGCCTTCGTCGTGTCGACGGCCCTGGTCGTGCTCAGCTGGATGCTGGCGCTCTGGGGGGATGCCGCCGGCTGGGCCCTCCCGGGGCTGCGGATGCCCGAGGTCTATCTGGCCTGGTGGGAGGCCCCGCGTTGATGCACGGACGGGGGTGGGGCGGCCTGGTCAAGTGGGTATGTGAGGCACGAGCAACCCTGGAACAGGGCCGTGCCGGCCCGTGGGCTGAAGAACCGTGATCCGACTCGAGCCTTCGCGGACGGGCGGAAGGCGGCCACAAGGAGAATGGACGTGCCAGACAACGAAGAGCGCGACGGCAGCGATTACGAGGAAACCGAACGCTCGGACAGCTGGGGGGAGCGGGACGAGCGGGATGAGCCCAGCCTGGAGTTTCCGGGGGCCTCCTTTGGCTCGAGCGGCGACAGCGTCACCGAGGTGAGCGAGAAGGGCCTGTTTGCCCGGCTCGGCGAGTCGATTGGCACGGCCCTGCTGGGCGTGGTGTTCTTCCTGGCCTCGTTCGTGGTGCTCTACAAGAACGAGGGCACGGTCGACGAGTCGAAGATGGCCCGGTCGGCGGTGGAGATCAGCGCGGCGGCGCCCGATGCCTCCAAGGTTGGTCAGTTCGTGGCCGCCACCGGCCCCCTGGCCTCGCAGGCCAAACTCGGCGATGAGTTTCTGGCTCCGGGCAATTACCTCAAGCTGACCCGCGAAGCCCAGATGTACGCCTGGGTGGAAAACAAGGAGAGCCGCACGGAGAAGCAGGTGGGCGGCAGTGAAAAGACCGTCACGACCTATTCCTACAAGCGTGACTGGACGGGCTATCCGCGTGATAGCGACAAATTCAAGCGCCAGGTCGGGCATCACAATCCGCCCATGACGGTCAAGGGGACCAGCGTCACGGCCGACCAGGGCAGCCTGGGCAGCCTGAGCCTGGACATGGCCAAGGTGGCCTTGCCGAGCGGGTCTCCCCTGCGCCTGTCGGAGGCCTCGATCAAGGGGGGCACGGCCGTGGGCAACCAGCTCTACGTCGGGCGCGCCAACCCGAACGACCCCCGCGTCGGGGATGTGCGGGTGACCTACTCGGCCCTGGCCCCGGGCGGGACCTACACGGTGCTGGGCAAGCTGGAGAGCGCCTCGGCGATCGGGCCCGCCATGGTCGAGGACCGCGAGTTCTACCGCGTCTTCCAGGGCTCCAAGAAGGATGCGCTGGAGACGCTCTCGACCGAGTACAAACTCTGGATCTGGGGCTTCCGCCTGCTCGGCTTTTTGCTGTGCTGGGGCGGGCTTGGCATGATGGTTTCGCCGATCAACACCTTGCTCGACGTCTTGCCCTTCCTGGGCAGCTTCGGGCGTGGGCTGACCGGATTTGTCACCTTTCCGATCGCCCTGTTCCTGTCGGGATTGACGATTCTGATCGCCTGGATCACGCACAGCCTGGTTGCCATGGTGGTGATTGGCGTGGCCGGCTTGCTGCTCGGTATCCGGCTGTTCGGAGCCAAGAAGGCGCCGAAGGCGGCGGCGCGCGCGGCCTGAGCGTCACGCATCCATTGGGAGGAACGACGTGACGCTGCCGGTTCTGGCCTTGCACCTGGCCGCCACCTGGTTCATGACCGGCCTGATCTGGCTGATCCAGCTGGTACACTACCCGCTCTTCTCCCAGGTGGGGCCTGAGCGCTTCGTGGCCTATCATCATGCGCACAGCACCCTGATCACCCTGATCGTCGGCCCCGTGATGCTGCTGGAGGCCGCCACTGCGGTCTACCTGCTGGCCGCGTTCGTGGCCGAGCCACGCGCCTGGGTCTGGTGGCTGGCGGGTGGCTTGCTGGGCATTGTCTGGCTCAGCACCGCGTTCCTGCAGGTGCCCATGCACGCCGTGCTGTCGCAAGGCTTCGACCCGGCCGCCCACGCCCGCCTGGTCGACACCAACTGGATCCGCACGGTGGGCTGGAGCGCGCGCGCCGTGCTGGTCACGGCCTGGTGGGTGCTGCGCGCTCCCTGAAGGGGGGCGCGGGGATGAACGCCGTCAGCGCGGGCTTTTGGTCATTTTCAGGCGCTGGTGGGTTCGCATGGCTTCCGCGAAGATGCTTTGAAAGTGACCTTCCAGCTCCGCCAGCAGCTCCACGCGAAGGTTCGGGTCGCGGCTGAAGCGCCCGACGAATTTCTGCAGGGCGGCCCGCTGTGCGCTGTGGTAGAGCGGCACGTCGGTCGGATGCAGGCTGTTTTTCGGGATGCCGGGAATCTCCCCGCTCTCCCATTGCGCCAGCCGTTTCATCTCCCACTGAAGGGCTTGGCCGGCCTCGACGGCGGTCAGGAAGCTCTCCATGCGCTCCATCAGCCAGCCTTTGGCCTTGTCTTCCGGCAGCATGGCCAGCATCTGGATCATGGGCAGATCCAGGTTTCGCAAGGCGGCCAGCAATTCATCCACCAGGTCCTTGAGCCAGCGGGTGCGCAGCTGGGTGGCAAACTGGGGAAACAGGACGTTGGACATGGCAAGTGCTCCTGCGGCTGGCCTCGGGTGGCGGCGGCTCAGGATCCAAACGAAGGGACGCAGTCGCCGCCAACGGGAGGACGCCGGCAAGCTCGTTCGGTCTGGCTCGCTTCCCCAGAGATACCCGCTCAGCGGGGAGGCGATTCGGGGCTGATCGCCGCGATCAGAAGCGCAAGGCCAAGCCGGGCACGCCGGCCGAAGCGGGGGGCTCCGGCGGCAGGGTCATCTCCGCCGCATCGGGGTTGCCGGCCGCCAGCGCCAGCCAGATCAGCGGCCAGCGCCACTCGTTCCAGTCCTTCTCCACCTGCGCGAAGGCCGGCGAGAAGCCCGGGTCGTTCAGCTCGATGGTGAAGGCCAGGGTGCCGTGGGCTTCCAGCACCCAGGTGGTGGTGTCGCCCGTGACGTGGTACAGCACCCGCCCGATCGTGCCGGTCTTGTAGGCCAGGCGGTTGGCGATCGCCCGTCCCAGCTTGCCGAGCACGGCCTCCTGCTTGGTGAAGGTCTTGCCGTAGCCGGGCGGCCACAGCAGCATGCCGCCGAAGCTGTGCATGTCCACCGCCAGGGTGAACTTCTTCTCGCTCATGAACTTGGTCAGCACGCGCGTCTCAGGCTCGGAGAGCGGTGCTTGCCCCCGGTAGACCTCCTCGTTCGGGCGCGCCTCACCTTCCTGCCAGTGGTTGTCGCAGTTGCGGTTGAGGTCCACGCCGAAGGAGCCGTCTGGATTCAGGCGCGCGTTCTTGCGCCAGAAGTCTTCGCCTTGCTCCACGCGCTGCCGCCCGTCCGGGTTCAGCATCGGGATGATCCAGACCTCGCGCTCGTCGAGCAAGCGGGTCACGACCGGATCCTTGCCGTAGCGCGTGACCAGGTGGTCGAGCAGGCGCAGCTGGATCTCGACCGGTACCAGTTCACGGGCATGCACGCCGGAATAGAACAGGACCGGGGGGCGCGGGCCGCGGGTTTTGCCCAGCAGCTCCAGCGCCAGAATCTCGCGTCCCTCGAGGCTCTGCCCGATCGATTGCACCCGCAGGCGGTCGGGGTGTTGCTTGGCCAGCGCACGAACGTCGTCACGCAGCTGGTCGATGCGCCGGTAGCCGGCCGGGAAGGCCAGCGACGCCTTCATCTGCGGCTCGGCCCGCCAGCCGAAGCCGGCTGCCTTCAGGCGCCGGATCTGCGCCTCCGTCAGCCGCGCGCCGACGGTGCCGGCGTTGCGGTCGACGTTTTCGAACAGGTCGAAGCCCCAGCGCTCCAGCTTGGCCAGGCCGCTGTCGTGCTTGAAGCTGATGCGCCCGACGCTGGCCTCGCGCGACCGGCTGGCCGCCTGCCCCGTTGCGGTTTCGCTGGCGACCGGGGCGATTGCCGGGCGGCCGCAGGCGGCCAGCAGCAGGGTCGCCGCGAGCAGGGAAAGCAGGGGTTGGCGCATCGAAGGTCGACCTTCCGGGTGGGCCGACAGGGGTCGGCCAGGGGGGCTTGAAGGATGTCGGTCTGGCTGGTTCCAGCGACGTTTCAGCTCGGCTCGTTATGGTTAATTTGCGATTAAGCTCCGGCAAAGAAGTGATGAATTTCATTCCTTCACGCCGCCTGAGCGACTGTCGCCCGCCGGTCAGGTCGGCGCGGGGCCCTGCCCTGCCCGGCCGACTTTCCGGATGGCGGGGCCCGCGACCGCCCGCGCGTCGTTTGACAAGGGGACGAGGCGGCGCCACAATCAGGGCCGCACGCCCACAGGGCGTCGCGGCAACCCGCTCCGAGGACCTCGCCTGTCCCTGCGGTCGGCTGACCAGCCCGGTGGCACCGCGCAGGAATGGACCCGCGCCCCGATCGTCGAAGGAGACTTCATGTTCCGCATTTCCGCCCTGACCCTGACGGTTCTCGCTGGGGTGGCCCTGACCTCACCGGCCCAGGCGATCGACCTGTCGGGGGTCAAGATCGACCTGAATGGCGTGAGCCTGCCCCAGGGCAACCCGGCGCCTGCCCGGCTGCACCCCTACACCGAAGACGTGTTTCGCAAGTGGGTGGCCGCACTCGACGAGGATTTTGCCACGCTGGAGGGCTCGCGTCCGGTCGATGAGAAGGTGCGGGAACTGGAGGGCAACTGGCGCTACTTCCAGTCTCAGCAGCATGAGTTGCGCAAGCATCCCGAGTTCGAGGGGGCCTACCAGCGCATGGGCACCTTGATGTTACGGCTGGCCGGCCTCAAAACCCAGGTGGCCGTGGCCATGGCGGACAAGGGGGTGAAGGATCGCAACCCCAACTACTTCCATCCGAGTTCCGGCATCTATCAGACCCTCAAGGAAGCGGAGCGCTTCATCGCGTTCGGGGCTTTCAAGGGCGAGGCCGATGGCGAGCTGGTGGCCGCCAAGCAGGCGCTGGCGGACGCCCAGAAAGCCGTGGCCGAGCGGGCCGCCAATTTCGGAGAGGCCTCCGCGGCGGCCTATCGCCTGCCGCCCGAGCGCTACAGTGGGGCGGACAAGGCCAAGCTGACGGCCCTGGTGCGCAGCAGCTGGCAGGCCAAGTATCCGGAGGACCGGATTCTGGCGATCCGCTTTCCCAAGGCGGCCTGGAAGCGCGACAGCGAGCTGAAGCGCAATGCCACCAACTGGTACAAGACGGACGTGTCGAGCCTGGTGGTCTACGTGGTGGTGAAGACCTCCGCCACGCTGGCGACGGTCTACCCGGCCTACCTGAACAAGGACCACATGCAGGGCGACGAGCTGTTGGTGGGGGTCAACACCAAGGGCGACAGCTACGTGCATGAAGAGATGCTGATCAAGAACCTTTGATAATCTCTTCTTTACCTTGACCCAGGCAAGCCCTGTCTTCACCATTCGATAACCTCTCTATCATATTCGTTAACCACGGGCGGCTCCGAGCCGGAGCCGCCGTGCTGAAGAGAGGAAGCGCACGGTGCGTCAGAGCAAATGGGTCCAGGTGGCGGCGTTGGGGCTGGCGTTGAGCCTGTCCGGCTGTGGCAGTGTGTCGCTCAGTGACGTGCGCAAGCCCGATTTCCAGGCGGGCGCCAGCCGTCGCGCCGGCAGTGGTGCGCAGGTCCTGCGTGGCCATGCCGAGGCCGTGCGCGCCGTGGCGGTCTCGCCCGATGGGCGCACGCTGGCCAGTGCCGGTGCCGACGGCGTGATCATGCTGTGGGATGCGGCCACCGGCGATCGCCAGCGAGTGCTGGAAGATCGCATGGGCGCCGTCTGGGCACTGGCCTACAGCCCGGATGGCAGCATGCTGGCCAGTGGCAGCCAGGATGGCCTGTTGCGCCTGTGGGACACCCGCAGCTTCCAGGTGCTGACCTCCGTCAACAAGCCCAATGGGGGCGCCTTGGCGGTCGTGTTCGCGGCCGGGGACGGCATTGCCAGCGTCGGCGACGATGGCCATCTGCGCTGGCGCGACCCTCGCACCGCCGCCACCCGGGACGTTCTCAGCGTGGGTGAGGATGCCCTCACGGCGCTGGACGTATCGCCGGACGGGGGGCGCCTGGTCACCGGCGATTGGAACGGCACGCTCAAGCTCTGGGATCTCAAGCAGGGCCGCCCGCTGGCCACCTTCGCCGGCCGCGCAGATTCGATCACCAGCGTGGCTTTCAGTCCGGATGGCCGCTTGATGGCCGCGAGCAGCGGCGATCGCCGTGTCGTGCTCTACGATACCCAGACGTATCAGGTGGTGCGGACCCTGGCCGGCCTCAACGGCAATCGCCATCAGGTGCGTTTCAGTCCCGATGGCCGCCTCCTCGCCACCGGGGGCAGCGACAAGGTGGTGCACCTCTGGGAGGTCGACACCGGCGCGCCGGTCGGCCGCTTCGGGGGCCATCAGGGGGCCATCACCTCACTCGCGTTCCACCCCAGCCGGCGTCAGGTCATCACGGGCAGCACCGACGCCACGGTGCGGGTCTGGGACCTGAGCGCGGCCCGCTGAGCGCCGCGCTCGGCGGTCAATCGTCCAGCCGGCCGAACTTGCCGTCGTTGTAGTCGGTGATGGCCTGCTTGATCTCCGCCATCGTGTTCATCACGAACGGGCCGTAGGACACCACCGGCTCGTTGATCGGTTCCCCGGCCAGCAGCAGCAGCCGGGCCCCCTCGCTGGTGGTCAGGCTGAAGCGCTCGGCGTCATGCCCGAAGCTCACGAAATCGTGCAGGCCCGCTCGCGTGGTGTCGTTGACGAGGATTTCGCCGGCCATCACGACCAGGCCCACGTTGTAATGGGGCGGAAGGTTCCAGGTGTGGCGTCCACCTGGCTGCAGCTGGATGTCCTGGATCGCGATCGGCGTGAACGGCCGGGCCGGCCCGCGTGCCCCTTCGAACTCGCCTGCAATCACGCGCACCCGGCCCGCCCCGTCCGGCAACGTCACCTCGCCCATCTCGGCGGCCGTGATGGCGTGGTAGGACGGCGGGCCCATCTTGTGGGCCGCCGGCAGGTTGACCCACAGCTGCGCCATGTGGAAGAGGCCGCCCTGTCGGGCGAAATTCGCCTCGTGATACTCCTGGTGCAGCACGCCCGAGGCGGCTGACATCCATTGCACGTCACCGGGCCCGATCGTGCCGCCGCCGCCCGCACTGTCGTGGTGCGAGACGCTGCCCTCGAAGGCCAGCGTGACGGTCTCGAAGCCGCGGTGGGGATGGGTGCCGACGCCGCGGCGGGCCTGGGTCGGCGGATAGTGGTACGGGGGGTGATAATCCAGCAGCAGGAACGGGTTCATCGCCTTTTCCAGGGTGGGATAGGCCTGCAGGTAGCCCATGACGCGGAAGCCGTCCCCCACCCAGTGGAGATCAGGGGCGGGGTAGATCTGCGCGATGGGACGGTTTGCTCCGGAGAGCGGCAGGGTCATGGGGGCATCCTCATGGGGGCGATCGCCCGGTGTGTATTTAATTCTATGTCGAACAAATTACCAGACCTCTTCAGCGGGTACAAGGGCCGCGGCCTGGCGTGCGCTCTGCGCACACGGCGCGCCGGGGCCAGCCGGGCGATCGGGGGCATCGCGTTTCAGCGGGAGGCTTTGCTTGTCGGGATGGCTGCCGGGTCGTTGGTGGTGTTGCCTGCCTCTGGCGTGGGGTCTGATGGCAGGGTTTGCAGGTGCGTCGATGGCCGCTCCCCTCGATCTGGGTGACTTGCCCGCGGAACTGGTGGTGCAGCTGGCGGGTCCTCCGGCGGTGGAGCTGCGACTTCCGGGCCTGCCGATTCTCTATGCCGAGCGCGTCTACGGGAAATGGGGAACGGCCGGTTGGGAGAGCGCGACGACTCTTCAAACGGCCCACCGCACGCTGCAAGTGCGCGCCCCGCAAGGGCGGCTGACCTTGTCAGTCGATCGCCTGCGCCTGTTTCTCGCGCCGGCCTGGCAGAAATCCTACGAGCAGGCTGAGGCGGACCAGGCGCCCCCCCCGATCCAGGAGGCCCTGCGCGAGGATGGCGCGCCGATCACGGAACACGTGTTCGTGCTGCGCGCGCGCACGCCGTATCATGCACGCGTGGCCACCGAGACGCTCAGCCTGCCACCGGATCGCTGGCGGGAACTCGATCGCCGCCCCACCCGCCAGGTCCTCTGGCTGTCGGATCTGCCCTTTCTGGAGGGGCGCCCCCAGCGTCCGCCGACGCCGCGCACCCGCCAGATTCGCTGAGGTCCGCGGGCTGGTAGGCCTGGAAGGGCCCCATGGGACGCTTCATCGTCAGACCATGAGCCCATAGACCGGCCGCCTGTCGGCACGATGCCAGCGTGGCTGGATCCTGCGGCGCTCAGAAGACTTGTAGCTGGAGCGGCTTGAAGCGCCGGAGCATGCCGGCCGCCTGGTCCACCTCCGGGCGCGTGCCGTGGACGGCAATCAACCAGTGGCCCTGCTTCAGTTCCGCTTCGTAGGCTGCGCGCAGCGATTCACTGTCCCGATCATCCAGGATGGCGCCCCACAACATGGCGATCCCAGCACCCGCCGTGGCCAGCCAGATTGCCGTGCGCGCGATGGCGAGTGGCCCCCCGGCCAGCACGGCCGGACCGAGACCGGGTAGCGCCAGGGTCACCAGGGTGAGCGCCGCGCCGGCTGCCACACCGCGCAGGGCGCTGCGCCACTCCAGGCGCCCGCTGCCTTCGGCCGCCTGGGACAGGCTGATGGCCGAAGAATGACGGATTTGCCGATACTCTGGATGCGCTTCCAGCAAGTGGTTGGCGGCGCTGTCATCGCGGCTGAGGATGGCAATCCGGGGTTGTGGAATGCCGTCTTGCACCAGTTCGGCCAGCGCCAGGCTGGCCACCTCGGCGTCTTTCAGCGAGGCCACCATGAGGTGGTCGCCCGGCGTCAACGTCTCGGCCCAAGGTCCCATGTCGGCATCCTCTCTGGCACGCCTTCATAGGGCCCTGAGCGCCGCTATGACGGGTCGTGCTGCTTTTGGTGGGCAGAGCCCATTCTGCAAGGCCTGAACCGGAACGCGAGCAAAGGACCTGGCTTGGCGTCCGGCGAATACCCGCTCGACGGGGCTGCAGAAAGCGCGTCGCCCGCTCACGCGAACCAAGACCGCAATTTCAGTCTGCCGCTTGATCAGACCGGTTCGAACCGGCGAAATCGAGGGAATAAGAGGAACAGAGCGGAGGGCACCCGCATGACACGACAATGGCTGTCGGTGTCGCTGGGGCGTGGCGCCTTCCTGACGTGGGCGAGCC
>JAYKJB010000026.1 GCA_035285325.1 Candidatus Sericytochromatia bacterium | reverse complement strand
CATCACCACCTGACCGGTCGCAAGCTGGCCAGCGCTTTCTTTGCCTCTTTCGGCGTGCTGGCGGTCCTGCTGGCGGGTGCGTGGTTCTCGGGCAGTCTGGCCTTGATGGCCGACGCCGGGCACGTCGTCACGGACATCGCGGCGCTGGGGCTGTCCTGGTACGGCGCCTGGCAGGCCACCCGTCCGCCGGACCACCGGCGCACCTTCGGCTACCACCGGACCGGCATCCTGGCGGCCCTGTTCAACGCCTTGAGTTTGTTCGCGATCGCCGCCTGGATCGCCTGGGAAGCCTGGCATCGGCTGCAGGGGGCCCAGGCGATCGCCACGCTGCCCATGGGCCTGGCCGCGACCGTGGGGATGGCGCTCAACCTGGTGATCGGCTTCACCCTGCACGATCACGCCCACGGCAATCTGAACGTGCGCAGCGCTTACCTGCACGTGATCGGGGATGCAGCGGCCTCCGCCGGGGTGATCGTCGGGGCAGTCCTGATCTGGGCGACCGGCTGGGCCTGGGTCGATCCGGCGCTGTCGGTGGCGATCGCCGGGCTGATCGCCTACGGCGCCTGGCACATCGTCGAGGAGAGCCTCGAGATCCTGATGGAAGGGGTACCCAGCCACCTGGACCTGCAGGGACTGGCCCGTGATCTGGCCGCCATCGAGGGCGTGGTGAGCCTGCACGACCTGCACGTCTGGAGCATCGCGCGCGATCTGCCCAGCCTGTCCTGCCACATCCTGATCGCAGAGTCGGCCAAGGCTCAAGGGACAGAGATTGTGGCGGCCTGCAACCGCATGCTGGCCGAACGCTGGAAGATACACCACACCACGATTCAGGCCGAAGCCGTGGCGTGTTCGACGCACGCGGGATCCTGTCAGATGCACCAGGCCTGACTCAAAGTTTAATATTTCCTTTACCTGAATTTTATCGAACCCGAGAGCGTGCCACCCGACAACAAGGGTGTGGGTGAATGAAGTGTTCACCGCCCCGCGTTCAACTCGCAGTGGAGATGCCTCGATGCGCCGTTCCGCGATTCTCGTGACCCTTGCCGCCGCCATCCTGGCTGGCTGCACCGCGGCGCCCACCACGCGCCTGGCGACCAAGGCCTCGCTGACCACGCCGGCCCAGGTGGCCGCACCGCTCCAGCCCGCGGCCGCGAAGCCGGCAGCGCCCACCGTGACGGTGGTGGCCGGTGCCAACGTCGCGGCCCCGCTCGCCGCAGAGGCTGAGACGGCGGCCCAGTACCTGATGGCAGAAGACGATGATCTGGAAGCCCTGGAGCTCTTGGTGGATGACCCCGCCGGCTACCAGCTGCAAGGCCTCTTCGGCGACCTCAAGGACAGCGTCCGCCGCGCCTGGCAGCGCTGGCAGCTGTCGCGTGAAGTGAAGCTGGCGCTCAAGCACAAGCGCGAGACGGCCTTCGAACTGCACGAGGGGGAAATCGACAACATCCGCGAGAACCGTACCGCGCCCAAAACCACGGTGAAACTGCTCGACGGTGACGGCAAGCTGATCACCACCACCTGGAACTCCACGCTGGACGGCACCTGGTCGATCAAGACCGAGCGCACGATCGACAAGGAAGGCGTCACGCAGGAATTGCGGGTCGGCAAGTCCGGCACCAACGACAAGGGGCTCCGCATCGATACCCAGCGCACCCGCACCCTGCTGAACAAGGACGGCGCCTACAAGGTCGTCACCAAGCAGACCACCGTGTTCGGCGACGGCCGTCAGGAAGTCTCGGAATGGACCAAGGTGGTGCAGGCCAACGCCTCGGAGACCATCGACGGTTACATCACGCATCGGGATGGCCATCGGACCCAGATTTCAGGCACCCGCAGTTCCGAGGGCAAGGTCAATCTGCAGGTCTCCAAGATTGCTCCGGTTCACAACCCGAGCCCGCTCCCAACCGTGGCGCCCACGGCCACCCCAACGGTGACGCCTTCGGCCACCCCGACCGTCTCGCCCACGCCCTCGGCCACCCCGACGGCGACGCCCACCCCAACGCCTTCCGCCACCGCCACGACGTCCGCCTCGGGCACCACCGCGGTTCGGACAGACAGCCAGCTGGCGGCTCAATCTCCCTGGGAAGTCTCCCTCGGAACCGTCTGAGACCCTGATTCAATCCGATGCGAGGCGCCCCAGCCGGGGCGCCTTTTTTTCTGAGAGGATCCTGCAAGGCAAGGCCGCAAGCGGGCGGGGTAGCGAGGCGCCTGCCGCCAGTGGGTCTCCCGGCCGGCTCTAACGCTCCGCTTGGCAGGCTTGCGCCGCTGGCTGCGGGGCAGACGCTGGTGCCCCCCCTGCCGACTCGCGCCCTGCGCGCGGCCATCACAGGTAGTAGTCGATCAGTTCGAGCAGGCTGCGGAAGGGGCGCGTGAACAGGTTCGGCGGCTGGTACACGAAGGGCCGAGAATGGATGGTCCAGTCCCGCTCGAACAGGCGCTGACGCAGATCCGCCACCAGCGCCCCATCCTGCACCACCACCTGCAACTCCTGATTGTCCATCATGGCCCGCGTGTCGGCATTGGTGGAGCCGACCGCGACCCAGTCGTCGTCCACCTGGTAATACTTCACGTGCAGATGCGCCTCAGCCGGCTCGCCGTGATACACCCTTGCCTCGGCGCCACGATCCACCAGCCGCTTGAGTTCCTCGGTGTGGATGTTCTTGAAGATGCGCTTGTGCTCCTCGCCGGGCACCATCACCCGCAGGCGGACGCCCCGGGCCAGGGCCTGATGTAGCGCCGCGATCACGCGATCGTCCCAGAGATACTGATTTTCGATGTCGATCCGCTGCCGGGCGGCCGCCAAGCCGGCCAGAATCGCGTCGCGGGCCTCGAAGCGGCCCTCGGCCGGGCTCGTCACGACCACCTGGGCCGTCGCTGCCCCACTGCCCGGAATCACGCCGGGCAGGCTCAGCTTGGCCTTGCCTCCGGCGGCCCGATAATTCAAGGCAAACTCGGCGTACAGGTCCGACACGACAGGCCCCTCGAAGCGCACCAGGATGTCCTGATGGATGGTGTCGAAGGACTTCATCAAATTGACGCCGCCCACCAGCGCCCGTTGCCCATCCGCCAGGTAGAGCTTGCGGTGATCGATGTTGATGCCGACCTGTCGGTCGTCCTTGCGAATCGTGCGAGGCAGGTAGCGACGCACCTCCACCCCTCCCGCCTGCAGCTGCTGGACCAGCTCACGGTGGCCCGGCAAGAACCGGCTGCCGCAATAGTCCATCACGACCTTGACTTCGACGCCGGCCCGGGCTTTGGCGACCAACAGGGGCACCAGGCGACGCCCGTAGCCCTCCAGGCCGAAATTGAAGGTCTCCAGATAGAGGCTGTGGTGCGCCCCGGCAATCAGCGCGGTCAGCGCCGGCAAGGTCTCGGCGGGGGAAACGAAGGCCTGCAAGCGGTTGCCTTGCGTCGGCTCAGGGGCTCGCCGCAGGGGTCTTGGGGGCACCTGAATGGTGGGTTCGGGCATGGTTCCGGGATAGGGTTCCGGGTTCTCATCGGCCTGCAGCGCGCGGGCGCTGGAGGGCAGCTGGCCCAGAGGCAAGCTTGGCAGCTGGGGGGCGCGACAGCCTGCACTCAGCAGCAGCAACCCGGTGGCCGTCAGTCCCTGCCAGCCCATTCGACGTCGCATCGTGCCCGACTCCTCAGGTGGTTCACCCTGCCCATATCCTGCATTTATTAACCTATTCTAAACCTTAAATTTACCATTTGTCCACCTCAAGCCCCAGCCAGCCAGGGCTGCTCCACTGGGGCCAAGCGAGCTGAATTCGCCCAAGCTTAACGTGGCCTTGAGACTTTGAAACCGCCTCGAAATCGCTGGGGGGCATAACCTGTTCACCCCCTCACCATGGCGTCGTCTGACGTCCCCGGCTCCGAGGAGACCCGCGATGCGCCTGCTGGACCGCTTGTTGCACAAAGTGATTTTCCCTCACGGCTTGAGCCAGAAGGCCGGGCGCGCGATCGGCCGCCCCAACGCCGGCCAGGTCGTGCGCGAGGCCGCCAAGGAAGTGTTTCAGGTGACCGGCACGCGCTACCTGCCGGATGGCTTCGTGATCGAAGGCTATGCGCGCCTCGGCGGCGTCACCCTGCCGGCCAAAACCGCCGTGACGATGCGCTCGGTGCCGTCCTCACGGGGGGAATGGGGCATCCGCCCCGAACACATCAGCATCGCCGGCGTCCCGGCCGGCCCTGCGTTGAAGGCGGTCAAACTGGCCATGGCGGCGGATCCGCGCTTGAAAATGGACGGGGATGTATTCGTGGTGCAGCTGAGCGGAGCGAAGGCGAGAGGGTAGAAGATTAAACTTTTCTATTTTATATATTAATCGTTTCTTAAGAACAAAAGCCGCCTACCGCACGACAACCCTGATAAGGTCCCTCGTTCGATGGCGGTGACACGATGCCCGGCGTGCGTGAACGAATCCTCAGCATCCAGGACCGGCGGTTATCCCCGCCGTCCTCGGGGGCATCCTTCAAGGGCCCTCTGGGGCCCCGCCGCGTGGTGGCCCGCGACGGCACGCACGGCGTCGAACACCTCGCGCTTGACCGCCCGACCTTCCGCAATCAAGTCAACCTGCACGTCACCGCCGATGAATCGCGCGAGGCGATCCTGCGGGCGATTCGGGACTCCCGGGAGTCCTTCTGGATCGAGATGTTCATCTGGCGGCACGACACCTCGGGTCGGGCGATCGCCCAGGCCCTGATCGACCGCAAGCAGCGGGCCCTGGCGGAGGGCAAGCCCTTTGACGCCAAGGTCCTGATCGACTGGAGTGGCCTGCGGGATGTCAGCAAGCCGGGGCAGGACACTGAAATCGTCGATTTCTTGCGCCAGGGCGGGATCGAGGTGTTGACCTTCAATCGTGGTGGCGTGGATCCCTCGGCGGCCGGCGTCACCCCGATCACCCACCGCAAGCTGTTCATCCAGGATGGGCACCGCTTTCTTTCCGGCGGGCGCAACATCGGCGATGAATACCTGCAGCAGACCTTCATCAACCCCAAGAATCAGAAAGAATACTCCTGGCACGACCTGATGTTCACGATTGAAGGCCCGGAAACCGGGCGGGTCCAGCTGGAATTCTTGAAAAACTGGGTGCGCGCCGGGGGCAGCTTGCCCAAGTACCTGCCCGCCGCGCAAGCCGCGCCCGGTGGCACGGCCTGGGTGCAGTCCGTCACGACTGACCCGCACGCGCGCAGCACCGAGTTGCGGGACACCCACCTGAAACTGATTCGCTACGCCGAACGCGAGATCCGGCTGGTCTATCCCTACTTTTCCGACGACCAGATGATGGCCGAGCTGATCGCAGCCAAGCGTCGCCATCCTCGCTTGAAGGTGAAAGTCCTGCTACCCGGCAAGGGGGAGCGCGGCATCCCCGGGCTGATTTTCGGCAACCTGAATCTAGAAAGCGCCCGCCAGTTGCTGGCGGCCGGGATCGAGGTGCGCTTCCTGGAGAAACGCCCGGAAGGGCCCGAGCGGGTGGAAGCCTTCAGCCATTTCAAGGCCCTGGCCGTCGACGGCAAGGTGCTGTCGCTCGGTTCGGCGAACGGCGATGCGCGCACGCTGGCACACAATCACGAACTGAACGCGATCATCCGCGATCCCCGACTGGCGGAGAACTTCATCCAGCGCGTGCTGGAGCCGGATTGGGCCAGTGCCGAGGTGATCGACACCGCCACCATCTGCGCCCAGCCCTGGTGGCGCCGGCTACTGCAGCAGGGCCTGGAATTGCTCGACTTCCTGTTCTGAGAACCAGGGCCCCAAGGGCTTCGGCTCGCAGAAATGAGCCTTCTGCCGCCAGTGCCCTTGCTCAGAGATAGTAGTCGATGATCTCAAGCAGGGTGCGGAAGGGCTTGTTGATCACCCCACCCGGCTTGTAGACATACGGCTTGGACCAATCGGTCCAGTCGCGCCGGAACATCCGTTCCCGGAACTCATTGGCCAGCCAGGCATTCTGGATGATCGTGTCGAGCTCCTGGTTGTCCATCAACGCGCGTGTGTCGCCGTTGATCGAGCCGATCGCGACCCAGGTGTCATCCACGCCGAAATACTTGGTATGCAGGTGAGCCTTGGGATGGGTGCCGGTGAACAGGCGCGCCTCAGCGCCCGCATCGACCAGCCGCTTGAGCTCTTCGTTGTGGAGGGACTTGGCGTAGGCGTGATCCTCGTCGCCCGGCACGACCGCGCGCACCCGCACCCCGCGTTGCAGGGCGGCCAGCAAGCGCCGGATCAGGCCGTCGTCCCACAGGTACTGGTTGGAGATGTCGATCTGGCGCTGAGCGCCCTCGATTGCGGCGTAGATCGTGTCACGGCCTTCGTAACGCGCCTCCCCCGGGCTGGTGACCACCACTTGAGCGACGACCTCGCCGTCCGGTTGCTGCGCCGGGATCGGCGGCAGATTGAACGCGTAGCCCCCGGTCGCCCGCCAGTCGGTCTGATACTCGGCCACCAGGTCGCCCACGATCGGACCGCGCCATTCGACCAGCACGTCCTGCGTGTGGGTGTCGAAATCGGCCATCAGGTTCACGCCCCCCACCAGGGCGCGCTTGTTGTCGGCGATGTAGACCTTGCGGTGGTCGATGTTGATGCCACGCCGCTGATCGTCCTTGACGATCCAGCGCGGCCGATACAGCCGCACATCCACACCTGCCTCCCGCAGTTCGCGGACCATCTCGGCGTGCTTCGGCAAGAAACGGCTGCCCACGTAATCGGCAATCACCTTGACCTGCACCCCGGCGTTGGCCCGCGCGATCAGCAACGGATAGACCTGGCGGCCCATCGAGTCGTTACCGAAATTGAAGGTCTCGATCAGCAGGGTGCGCTCCGCGCCGTTGATCAGGGCCTTGAGGGCGGGCAGGGTCTCGTAGGACGAGGTGTGCAGCCGCGCCCAGTTGCCTGAGCGGACGCTGCGCGGGCGACGGGTCGGGCGAGAGGGCTCCAGCAGCACCTCGGTCGGTTCGTCACTCAGGCCAGGTTCGTCGTTGAGCGCGGCCGCCAGAGAAGCCGGTGCCCGCCGGAGGGCCACCGGGTCGCGCACCACCCCACAAGCCGTCAGGGCCAGCAACGCGACGCTGCACAGCACACGGCGCGACATTCCGCTCGCCTGCCAGGCTGACCTCACACTCGACCTCCGGCTGGTATCACCGACGCTGCGGCGTCCATCACACCTTCCCACTCTGCCCCGGATGCAAGCCACGCGGGAGCGCCCCGACAGAAATAGGTTAAGATTCGTTTATAATATAACGAAATGGACATGCCGCCGTCAAGCACTTCCGCCCGAGGCGCGCGCCATCTGGCCCGCCGGGGCGCTGCGGCGCTATACTGAGGACGTCTCCGGGGGGCTGCAACGGTGCAGCTGCCGACATGAGGTAGCCGCGTGTACATCGTGATTGCGGGGGGCGGCCTGATGGGGCTTTCGCTGGCCGAAGCGCTGGTGGCCCATCGGCACGACGTGCTGGTGATCGACCCGGAACCCGCCGTGACGGAGTATGCCCACACGGAGATCGGGGCGATGGTGCATACCGGCTCGGCCACCGACCCGCGCGTGCTGGAAGCGGTGGGCATGCGGCGAGCCGACATCGCCGTGGCGGTCATGCGCAACGATGCCCTGAACCTGGCCTTCATCTTGCTGGCCAAGAGTTTCGGCGTGCCCCGCCGCCTGGTACGCATGCGCGAGAAGGACTTCGAGGAAGCCTATCGCCTGGCCGGCGCCACCACGATCGTGTCCTCGGTCAAACCGCTGATCGACCAGATGATGGTCAACATCGAATATCCCGACATCCGCTCGCTGATGCGCTTCAACAAGGGCAACATTGACGTCTTCGAGGTGACGGTGCCGCCCCAGGCCGACGTGGCGGGCCTGACGGTCGAGGCGATCGCCCGCCTGCCCGATTTCCCGCCCACCTGCAACTTCGTGGCGGTAGAGAATGCCTACGGCACGCTGGAAATCGCGCGCGGCACGACGGAGGTACCAGGCGGCTCGACCGCGATCCTGCTCGCGATGGAGGTCGACCTGGATGCGGTGATCCGACTGCTGACTCGACCACGCGGCGGAGCCTGACACGCCTCATGCAGCCGACTTCTCCCACCCTGATCGGCCCGGCGGACCTGGCAGGCCTGGCGGAGCGACTGCAGGCGGCCGAGGCGATCGGGGTGGACACCGAGACGACGGCCTTGAATCCGCTGGATGGCCGCCTGCGGCTGCTGTCGCTGGCCCTGCCGGAGGAGACCTTCCTGCTCGATCTCGACGCGATCCCCGAGTTAGGGCCGCTGCGGGAGGTGTTCGGCGCCCCGCGCCCGATCAAGGTCTTTCACCACGCCAAGTTCGACCTGCGCTGGTTGCTGCATCACCACGGGCTGCGGGTGCAAAGCGTCTTCGACACCATGCTGGCCAGCCAGCTGTTGCACGAGACGGACCAGCACGGCCTCGCACCGGTGGTGCGCCACTACCTCAGGCGCGTGCTCGACAAGCAAGAACAGCGCAGTGACTGGAGCGGCGCGCTGACGCCGGCCCAGCTGGCCTACGCGGCGACCGATGCGGCGGTGTTGCTGCCCCTGCGGGCGGCGCTGCGCCCGCGACTGATCGACGCGGGGCTGGCCCGCATCGCCCTGATCGAGTTTGCGGTGGCCGGCGTGGTGGCCGAGATGGAGAACACCGGCGTGTTGCTGGATGTCCCGGCCTGGACGCGGCTCTGGCAGGCCGCCGAAACGCGCTTCCGGACGGTGGAAGCGGAGCTGCAGCAGGAACTGGCCGGCACGCGCGTGCAGCTGGCGCTCATGCCGGATCTCGCCCCGGCCCTGAACCTGCACTCCAGCTCGCAGCTGAAACAGGCGCTGTCGCGGCTGGGTCTCACCCTCACCGATACCCACGAAGCGGCCCTGCAGGCGATCGCCCACCAGCACCCGGTGGTCCCCAAGATCCTGGCCTGGCGCCAGCTTCAAAAGGCCGTCTCGGCCTATGGAGACGGTCTGCTGCAGCATGTGCACCCCAAAACCGGGCGGATCCACGCCCACTTCCAGCAGCTGTTCGCCAGCACGGGGCGCTTCAGTTGCTCGCAGCCCAACTTGCAGAACATTCCGGCCGACCCGGACCACCGCGCCTGCTTCACCGCCCCGCCCGGCTGCAAGCTGGTGGTGGCCGACTACTCCCAAATTGAACTGCGCATCCTGGCCGAACTCAGTGGCGATGCGGCCTTCCGCCGGGCCTTCGAGCAGGAACTGGACCTGCATCGCATGACCGCCTCCGAGATGTTCTGGGTGCCCTATGAGGCCGTCACCCCCGCCCAGCGACAGGCCGCCAAGGGCATCAACTTCGGGCTGATCTACGGCCGCGGCGCCAACAGCCTGGCCGCGGAACTGGGTGTCACGGTCGAGCGCGCGCGGGAGCTGATCCAGCGCTACTTCGAGACCTACCGCGGGGTGGATGCCTGGCTCAAGGCCACCGCCCACACCGCCATCGCCGATCGCGAGCTGCGCTCGCTCGGGGGCCGGCGGGCCCGCTTCCAGTTCGACGAACACGACCGCGCGGCCGTGGCCGCCGCCGAACGCGCCGGCAAGAACTTCCCGATCCAGGCCACCAACAGCGACATCCTCAAGCAGGCCATGGTCCAGCTGCCGGCCGCCCTGGCACCGCTAGGGGCGCGCCTGGTCAACTGCGTGCACGACGAACTGGTGGTGGAAGCCCCGGCCGAGGCGGCCGAAGCGACGGCTGAAGCCGTGCGGAACGTGATGGTGACGGCGGCTCGGAGCTTCCTGCAGGCCACGCCGGTGCGGGTCGACACCCAGATCGGGGATGCCTGGCTCAAGTGAGCGGTGCTACAATGCGGGTCGCCGCGCCGGGGCGCGGCATTCGCCTCGTCGGACCCGCCCGTGGGTCCCAGCCCCCACCAGGAAGGATCACCACCGCCCCATGCTGCGCGCCGGAATCGTCGGATTGCCCAATGTCGGCAAGTCCACCCTCTTCAACGCCATCACCGCCGCCGGTGCCCAGGCCGCCAACTTTCCGTTCTGCACGATCGACCCCAACGTGGGCGTGGTCGAGGTCCCCGATGAGCGCCTCGGCGTGCTGGCGAAGCTCTCCAAGACGCTGAAAATCATCCCCACGGCCATCGAATTCGTGGACATCGCGGGCCTCGTGCGCGGTGCCTCGAAGGGCGAGGGCCTCGGCAACAAGTTCCTGGCGCACATCCGCGAGGTGGACGCGATCGTCCACGTGGTGCGCTGCTTCGAAGACGACGACATCACCCACGTCGAGGGCAGCGTGAACCCGGTGCGCGACATCGAGACGATCAACCTGGAGCTGGCGATGGCCGACCTCTCGACCGTCGAGAAACGCATGGAGCGCCTGCAGCGGGAGATTCGCGCCAACAACAAGGAGGCGATCGCCGAGAACGCCTTCCTGGAGCGCCTCAAAGAGATTCTCGAAGGCGGCGTGCCCCTCAACTTCGTGATCAAGCCGTCGGCCGAGGAAAAGGCCTGGCTGCAGCCCCTGAACCTGCTCACGGACAAGCCCGTCATCTTCGCGGCCAACGTGGCCGAGAACGACCTTGCGACAGCCGACGACCTGGAGCTGGTCAAGCAGGTGAAGGCCTACGCCGCCGAACACGGGCAGGTGGTGGCGACCATCTCGGCCCAGATCGAGGCCGAGCTGCGCGAGCTCGGCCCCGAAGAGGCGCAGGCCTACCTGGCCGACCTCGGCGTCACCGAGGGCGGCCTCGGCCGGCTCGTGCGCGCCACCTACGCGGCGCTCAACCTCATCACCTACTTCACGGCCGGCGAGAAGGAGGTCCACGCCTGGACCATCACGCGCGGCACCAAGGCCCCGCAGGCCGCCGGCGTGATCCACACCGATTTCGAGAAGGGCTTCATCCGCGCCGAGACGATCGGCTACGACGATCTCGTGACCTCAGGCTCCAAGGTGGGCGCGAAGGAGAAGGGGCTCGTGCGGCTGGAGGGCAAGGAGTACGTGGTGCTGGATGGGGACGTGATGGAGTTCCGGTTCAACGTCTGAGTCTCCCACCGCCCCGCGCCACACCCCAGAGCCATTTCCCAAGGGTGTGGAACGGCCTCAACTCGACGAGAGTCGTTCCTCGATCCGGGCCACGATCGCCTTGAGCTCCACGTATCCCCGCAGCGCCAGCGCAAGGGTCTCGAGGCGCACGTCGCCTTCCTCGGGGTAATCGTACGTCAGGGTGTTGCGAACCTCGCGCAGCCGGTCCCACACTTCGACGCTCTCGAGGACCCGGAGTTGCTCGAGGCGGTGCAAGATGTCCAGCATCGTGACGTCGTCCGACTCCAGCTCGCGCCAGTGACGGAGCACCAACCGGAAGAACTTGCGGCCCACCTTGTCCTGGATTTTCAGGAAGTTGAACAGGAAGCTGTTGACGATGCGCTGGTGGCTGTAGTCGGCCAGCCACGACGCTTCTATGGGCTGGGATGTCAGCAGGGCGTGGTCGAGGTCCGCGCACTCCATCATCCGATGGATGGCGCCCAGCGTGGACTTCAGCGCGTCGGACACAGGAGAATGCCTTGTTGCAGGGCCGCTTGCTCGATCGGACGAGCCGGGTCGCTGGCGATCACGAGGTCCACTTTCTGCTCGCCGATTCTGCGCTTCAGCCTGGCGAGGAAGGTCACGCGCTTCTCCATCAAGGCGTCGCGCGCGGCGGGCTGGGCATACAGGTCGATGTCCCCCCCCTTCCGGGTGTCGTCCGTGCGGCTGCCGAAAAGCAGCACCCGCCCCTCCCCGAACACCTCGTGAAAGGTGGTGACGATGGCTTGTTGTTGCTGTTCGTTCAAGCGCACAGCGCTACCCACAATCAGGGGGCGCGCACGCGGCAAGCCCCATCTGTCCAGATTATACCCGGCCAGGCGGCGTGGGCCAGCTTCCGGGCTAGCGGCGAGCCTGCACGAGCAAATCCCCACGCTGGAGGCGGCGCATGGCCTGTCCGCCGGGTTGATGGCGCTGGAAGCCCCCTGCGGGTTGGGGATCCGGTACACGGACCCACCCTCTTCCGCTGTACCCGCGCGGCGGGAGGGCCCGGTGGACGCACCACGCCATCGCGCCCGCAGTTCGACAGGACGTGGAGGACGCGCAGCGAGTCAGTCATCCAGGCACTTCGGTCGCTAGAAATCCCTTAAACATTCCTTGACCTTTTATTCAGCGAAGGTTTACTGAAAAGAGGGATGGCCCGCGGATACTTCAGGTGTTCCCCACCGTCTAATGCTGAGGTAGCCCCCCATGCCGCTCGCGCCGCTCTCCCCCGTTCGCCTGCTCGCCCCGCTGAGCCGCCCTCAGGCTGCCTCCCCCGCCTCCGCGCCCCCGGCTCCGGTGGTCACAAAGCCGCAGCTGGCCGCCGTGCAGGCACCTCGGCCGGACTGGACGGCCGGTCGCATCGCGAAGACCGCCGGCGTGGGGGTCGGCGGTTTCGTCGGTGGAGGGGCGGCGACGATGGTTGCGGACCTGTTCTTTCACTTGGGCAACAACGGTGGCACCGCCTGGCCAGGTGGCATCTACCTGATGGTGGCGGGCCTCGCGGCGGCGGGCGCGATGGCCCTGTACGCCCGCGCCGGCGCCAAGTAGGCAGCAAGCCGCCGGCCTCCCGCATGTTCACGGGCCGTACGTCATTCAAAACGCCTGAAACGTCCATCAGATAGTCATCCCTGGCTCTTCTGGCACGATATGAAAGGGGAGGTCTTGCAAAACCCAAGCGATTAGATTAAGGTGGTCCATGCCAGAGATATTCAGGGAGCAGGGGTTCCGCTTCTTCGTCTTCCCGAACGACCATGGGCCGCCCCACGTCCACGTCGTGAAGGATGGATTTGCGGTCGTGCTGATGCTCGGAGGCACCAGCACCCAGCCGAGGGTGCTGCGGAACGCACGGATGCCGGACCATTGGGCCCGGCAGGCCTTGAAAATCCTGGGACGGCGACAAGACGAGGCCCTGCGGGCCTGGGAGGCCATCCATGACTGAAAAGCAAGCCCAGGCCGCGACGCCAAGCGCCGCCCTGACGAGCAGCAGCGGATCGCTGCGTTACCCATTGGAGACGCCCGCAGCCCGCACCGCCCGCTTCGACCCTGTGGCCTCGCGCATCGAGATCGAGCTGACGGATGGGCGCCTCTATGCCTTTCCCGCCCACTGGGGCCAGGGGCTCGTGGACGCCTCGGCCGAGGATCTCGCCGACATCGAGGTGCTGCCCGAGGGTTTTGCCCTTCACTGGCCGCGCCTCAATGCCAGCCTTGCCGTGGCGCCCCTGCTCGAGGGTCACTATGGCTCGCGCAGCTGGACGGCGCAGCTGATGGGGCAAGTCGGCGGCCGCGCCCGCTCCGAGGCCAAAGCCGCGGCAGCCCGCCTCAACGGACGCAAGGGCGGTCGGCCGCGCAAGGCGAGCCCTCAGGACTCCCCTGAAGGCTAAGGGCTTCCTGCGCCAGGTGGCGACTGAATTAGGCAGCGGCGGCGCGCGGCAACGGGGACCCCGCGCGGTCAAGCGTGGCCCGCCCGCAGGCATCAGCGGACGGGCTCACCCGTGAGGCAGCGGGCAGAGCCGGGTATGGGACCCGCGCCCGGTGAAACGAGGAGGAGCGCATGGGGTCTTACAAACAATGGGGGCGAACCCTCGGCCTGGCAGGCCTGATGGTGGTCACGTCGATCCCCCTGAGCCCTCCGGCGGTGCTGGCAGCCCTCGCGTCCGCTCCGGCGGCTGAGAGGTGGGCCCCCTTCCGCAGCCCGCTGCAGCGCTACAGCGTGGCGCGACCGGCCTACCCCGAGCCTGGCGTGGTGGTTGGGCCGAGGCCTGTCTCGTGGCGCCCGCCGCTGGCCGCCGCGGCCCTCGCGTCCAGCGTCTTTCCCCCCCTCGAAGCCCCGCGCTTCAGCCTGCGCGGCACCCTCGGGCTGGGCCTGGGCTTGGGGCTGAACATGGGCACGTTTTTGGTCGGAACCCTTTCCACGCAACTCGTTCCAGGGATGAATTCGCTGGCCTTGGCACCGCTCACGTTCCCCGTGCACATGGCCGGATTCGGGATTGGCTATGGGGTGGCCGGAGACTGGGGCAGAGGCTTCGCCGTGGGGCTGTTCGGCGCAGGGCTGGTCACCCTGGCCCCGCTCGTGGGCTATGCTGCTGGGACATTGGTGCCGCGGGTTCCGGACCCGCCCGGACTCTTCGCTGATACGGAACCGCACCATGGTCGCCCATACGGGACGAATGCGTTCATGGTGGCGCACGCCCTGATGACCGCCTACACCGCCTGGGACACCTACCTGACGGCTCTGCGGGTGGAACGGGAGGCCGAGGCCCAGCCCTACGGCCTGAGGCCCCCGCTCGCCCCCGGGCAGGAAGCTCCCCCTGCCCATCCCTAGAGCGGCGTCACTCTCGCGCAGCGGGCAGGATATGGACGAGGTTGCTGCCCGTGTCGGCGATCGCCAGGCGTCCGTCGCGAAAGCATGCGACTCCCGTTGGCAACACGAGGTCAGCCTCGCCCCCTGAGGTTGCGAGGAAGCGACCACCGGGTCCTGCCACCGTGGTGATCGTGCCCGCAGGAGAGATGCGGCGCACGCGGGCGGGCACGTTGGGAAGCAGGTTCGGATCAAACGGGAGCTTGCCATCCAGCACGGGCAACCAGGAACCCAGGTTGTGCATCCCTGCCTCTGTGACAAAGAGATTGCCCGCCTGATCACACGCCAGCCCGGTGGGAATCCCCAGCTTCACGGTGCGGGCATCCGCTCCCTCCTCCATCGCCGTCGCTGACGACTGCGCATCACGGGAGAAAAGCGAGCTGACGTGCAGCCCTGCCACGTGCTCCACGACAGGGCTGGACGTGTCGTGGCCGCGGACCCGGTAGATCTGGTTCGCCACCGCATCGGACACATACAGCGCCCCGTCTGGGGCCATTGCCAGGCCAAGGGGGAAGATCAGCTTGATCGTCGCAGCGTCCAGCGCAGGCGGAGCGAACAGCAGCCCTGCCCAGCTGGCCCCATCTGCCACGTCTTGGACCGCCCCGAGCACCGCCCTGAAGCGTGGGGGCACCTCCCCCGTATCCAGCCGCTGCACCTGTCTGGCCCGGGTTTCGCCCCAGATGGGCCCACCTCGCGGTCCGACCGTGAGCATCATCGCCCCGTCCAGCCTCAACTTCTCGACGCTGGCCCCGTAAGGAATGGTGATGGGCGCTGCTCGCTCGGCCAACGGGGCGGCGGTGTGAATCGTCCCGTCCGAATCCACGCGGCGCAGCACGCCATTGCCCGCGTCCAAGATCCACAGGCGATCGCCCTGCCAGGCGATGCCCCTGGGCTCGTTCAGACGCGCCTGCCTGGCAGGCCCCCCATCGCCGGCGTTGCCCTTCAGGCTGCCGGCGAAGGGCGCCAAATTTGTGCCGTCGAAGACGCGCACGGTGTGGCGGCCGAGTTCCGAGATGTACAGGCTTTGCTGGCTATCCACCGCGAGGCCACCGGGACCATTGATGGCGAACGCCTGGCCGTCCCCCGCCTGGAAGACGGCGCGAGTGCCCGCCACCAGCCGAGGAGGGCCACTGGGCGGCAGCAGCCCCACCAGGTTGCCGTCCGCGCTTGCGGCGTAGAGGTTGCCCTCGCCGTCGAAAGCCAGCGCCCGGGGATCTTCGAGCCCCAGCGCGCGGAGGGCCTCCCCCTCAGGCAAGGGCGTCCTCGTCCCGTCAGCCCCCAGCACAAAGACCCCGGCGTCGCGGTTCTGACTCACGACCAGGCGCCCATCCGACGCGAGGGCCAGGGCCGGTGATTCGCCCGCCTCAAACGCCTCTCCGACAGGCTCGAACGTCCCCTGGCGCAGGCGGCTGACCTGGCCTCTGTCCGCACGCCCGTGCAGCACCCACACCGCACCGTCCGGCGCCGCAGCGAGGCGCAGAACCTGCCCGTCCCGCCACGCGGGGTCCTGAAAGGCCTCGACGGCCCCGTCGGCTCGAACAGCCAGCACGCGGGGCGGCTTGGGGTCCTTCGGGGCTCTGCCGGCCCCGTGCCCTTCGCCCACCCACAGCGTCCCATCCGGGCCAAGGGCGAGGGCCCGCGGGACGACCCCCATGGTGAGCGGGGCCGCCACGGGGCCCTGTACGGCCTCACCGGAGCCAAGAAACGGGGTAGGGAGCTGGCCAGGCGCTGACTTGAAGACCCGGAAGGAATTGTCCTGGGTGAAGTAAATCGTGCCGTCGGCTGCCTCCGCGAGGTCGAGCATGCCGGGGTGGTTGGTCTTCACCGTGCCGAAGGTTCGGTCGAGCACGGCCTGCAGCGTCCCGTCACGACCGAGGCGCCGAATGCGCCCGGCGTACCTCTCATTGATGAGCAAACCCTCGCGGCCCACGTACAGGGCGGCGGCGCCGTTGATCGGCACCTCGGTGGCGGGGCGCCCCGCGCCAAGCCTGGCCTGGCCGAGCAGCAAGGCCCTGACGTCCTCAGCGACCTTGTCGAGACTGGGCACGCGTTGGCGAAGCTTGGCCGTGATGGCGTTGAGGGTCGCATCGTCGTGCAAGAAGGCCCCGTTGGCAAACGCGCGGATGGCGTCGAGCTGCCCGTTGAGACGGTCGCTCTCGCTCCTCGGAAGCTTGTCGAGGGTGGCCTGCTCGCCTTTCGCGAGGCCGAGAACATAGGCGGCACCCAGGGAGCTTGCGGTGGTGAGGTCGAGATTGACTTGCGCTGAAGCCTCCCGGGTCACGATCGCCCGAAGTTCCCCACCGTTCCAGAGCACCACGCGTGCAACGAGGTTGCCGGGCGGCAGGACGGCCTCGAGGCGGTAAGTCGCGTCGGGCCCCGAGACGGCTTGCAGGGGGCGGCCTGTCTCGTCAACCAGGGCGCGACCAGCGGCGTCGAGCAACTCCACGCGGGCGTCAGCAAGACCGTAGACAGCAAGGCCGTCGGCGCCGCGCAGGCCGTAGAATTTCGTCTTGCCGAGAATGTTGCCGCCATTGTTGGAGACCAACGCTCCCCCATTGTTGCTGATGACGCCTGTGCCTCGATCGCTGATGATGCTGCCGCCCCGGTCACTGATGAGGCCGCCACCCCGGTCGCTGATGAGGGGAGCGCCCGGATTGGCGATGAGTTTGACCGTGCCTAGCAGGCGCGTGGGCGTGCCGCGACGAGCCGCATCCATGTCGGAGCCCGGTAAGGAACTGGGGCTGGCCCGCTTGCCCAGGGGGGGACGCTCTCCGGATGGCCCAACAGGACCAACGGACTGGCAGCTGAACATCAGCAAGGTCAAAAGCCAAGCAGCGGGAAGGTGTCTGCGCACAGGCTGTGCTGTGCCCGATTGCTTAGGTGAGTAACTCACTCGTCGGCTCCCCCCGGTTCACGGGCGTATGTCGTCCACTCCGATAGATACCACGTCACAGGAAATCGACGACTGAACCCGGTGGCAAGTGGTCGATTGCGAGTCGAATCAGCGGGCGACCTGCAGGGAAATCAGGGCGTGATTCCTGTAGCCCTCGGTTATCGATTCGGAGCGGAAGCTGAGTTGAAGTCGAAAGCCCGGTTGGCCCAGAGCCTCGCTGCTTCCTTCTGAGGGTCCCCGACCCGTCCGGGACCGTCGCTTCTTTGCTTGGCGGCGTCATTGGCTGTCTTCCCCGCGATATCAGCCGCGCCATTCGAGCCCGTGATGCCTTTGGCGGCAGCGGACACCACCCCGACCACGAACGCGTGGTACCAGGGGCCCATCTTGTCGCGGTAATTACCGTCATCCTTCGTGTGCGGGTCACGAATGTTGACCAGGCGCTGACTGATCGCGTTGTTTCGCGCGGCGTCCGTCTGCGGGTGGCCACTTTCGGTGGCTGCCACCTCCTTCACCAGATTGTGAGCCGTCAGGCGCGCATCGAAAGCATCCCCGTGATTGATTTCGAGGGACTTCCGATAGATGTCGGTGGGAGTCAGCTTGGCGGTGGCGGGCTGGCTCAATACCCAGTCGCCCAGTTCAGCCACCTGCGTCCGGACCCGCTCAGCGAAGTGGTTCTTGTCCTTGCTGGGTGGCGTACCGGCCGGCGTACCGTCCGCCAAGGCAGCGGGAGCGCGGGATTCACTCACGAACTGGTGCAGTTCCTTCCATCGCTCACCCAGATCCTCTGCGGTGAAGGAATTGCTCGTTTCGTGCTGCAGAGCGACATCACGGAAGCGAGACGTCTCAGACTCCAGCACGGCAGACTTCGGGCCCTGATCTGGCGCGGGCTTGACGAAGCGATCAACAGCCGGAGCCAGCCATTTCGAGGCCGCTTCCGCGACGGGCACGGCGGCCTTGAGAACGCCTCCCAGCAGACGGTTGCCAGCAAGAGTGAGCTTGGACCGGCTGGCTTCGGAAGTCCTCCCGGAGAGGGCCAGCTGGTCTGCCTCCCGTGGCTTGGTGCTGCCTTGAACGGGGGAAGGTTGGCGGTCACGGCGGTCGGGTGAAGTGGTCCGCGAGGCGTCGGCTGACTTGGCATCAGGTCTGGCTTGGCTTCGCACGGTGGGCTTGGCTTCCGGGATCATTGACGCCCTCTCTCTCAATCAGGCCCACTCGCACCCTCCGACCCACTGCCGTCGGGCTCGGACTCCAAAAGGCTATGGATTCGGTGCCTCCCCCGCTTGCCCCACTTAACAGATCGGAAATTCTCCCTAAGCCAATGTTCAGCCTGAACTTAACCAAGCATAACCTGACGGCGACAGGCCAACGAACACGGACGTGCAGCGCGACGAACGAGGCGCCGAGGGCAACGCGGGAGTCAAACTGGCCCTGAACAAGCCCCTACTCAGGAGCGGCGAGCCACTGAGCAGCGAGCGGCAACCACCGCTCACTCGCCCGGCTGGGCGCTGCGCTCCTCGTGGTAGTCCTCTTCGGTGTTGATATCCCAGATGGCCGCCACGTCGCGCGTTCCGGAGACGATCTGGTCGACGGCCGTCATGGCCGTGAGCATCGAATGGTCCTGGTTGTTGTAGCGGTGCATGCCGTTACGACCGACCAGCCAGAGATTGGTGAAGCCGTCGAGGTAGGCGCGAACCTCGCCGAAGCGCTCGTACGCACCGAAATAGCCCGGATAGGCCTTGGGCTGACGGATCACGCAGGCGTCGCGCACGCTGCCCGGCCTGATCAGGCCAATCCGGACCAGTTCCTGCTCAGCCAGCGCCTGCAGCGCCGCCTCGTCCAGTTCCCACAGGGCATCGCCCTCGTTGGCGAAATACTCCAGCCCCAGCCAGACCGTGTCCGGATTCGCGACCATCCAGGGGCTCCAGTTGTTGAAAATCTGCAAGCGGCCCAGCTGCACGTCCGGCTCCTGGATGTAGATCCAGTTGTCGCGAATCGGGCGAGGACCGTCCGGTCCTGGCTCGCTGACGGCCAGGCGATCCACCAGCAGGCCGACCGTCAGGAAGTCGCGGTACTCCAGACCGTCGCTGATCGCGCGAATGGAGGCCGGAGCCGGGGGTTGCAGCGCCTGCACGAGCTCCCGCACCGGCATGCTCGAAACCAGTTCCTGTGGCGCCCAGTGGCGCCGTTCGCCGGTTTCGCGGTGAAGCGCCGTGAGGCCCGTGATGCGGTGTTCGGCGTGCTGCACCTCCACCACCTGCCAGCCCGTCAGCACCTGCCCGCCCGCCGCCTGAACGCGCCGGGCCGTCTCCTCCCACATCTGCCCGGGCCCGAACTTGGGGTAGAGGAACTGCTCGATCAAGGAGGTCTCGACCGCCTTGCCACGCGCTGAGCGGCCCAGCAGCTTGGCCAGGAAGTGGGCGATCGCCCGCGTCACCGACAGCCCCTTGATGCGCTGCGCACCCCACTCCGCGCTGATCTCGCGACAAGCGCGCCCCCAGACCTTCTCGGTGTAGGCCTTGAAGAAGGTGTGGTACAGTTCGCGCCCGAAGCGGTTGATAAAAAACGCCTCGAGGTGCGTTTCCGGACGGATCGGGAACAGCACGCTGCGCACGTAGCTCAGGCCGATGCGCACGGTGCGCACGGGGCCCAGCTTGCCCAGCGTGGCCGGGTCGAGCTGGATGGGATACGGAAAGAATTGCCGCAGAAAGTAGATGCGGCTCTGGCGAGCCCGCAGCAGCATGACCGCGTCCGTAGTGGCCGGATCGAGGCCCTCCCCCGAAATGGTCAGTTCCCGGGTCTGCTGGTGGTAGGTGAGCGGCGTGGTGCCGGGCTCCGTGGCCTGCAGGGGAAGCTTGTCGAGCCACCAGGCCATGACCCGATCCGACTTGGAGAAAAAGCGGTGGCCCCCGATGTCGATGCGGTTGCCGTGATGCTCGACCGTGCGCGAAATTCCGCCCATCGCCTCGGTCTGCTCCAGCACGACGGGCGTGAAGTCGCTGCGGGTGACCAGTTCGTAGGCGGCTGTCAGCCCCGCGGGACCGGCACCGATGATGAGGGCTTGGCGAGCAGGCAAGGGCCGTGAGGGGGGAAGAGGGCGCGTCGACGCTCCAATCTATCATTCCAGCGGCCTCATCAGCCAATGCTTGATGGCGAGCTTGCACATCATCGTCTGAGGCTTTGGCCGTGACTTCACCTGCTTTTCAATAAAATTCACCCAAGGGATAACCATTAGTTAACCTTTGGGCACGCAAGCGCGGGCCTCCGACACCGGACAAGATCGCATCCAGGTTGAGCGCGGTGCTCCCAAAACCCTTTCCCCTCGGCCTTTATAGCCGTCACGATACGAGGCCCTCGCATGCTGAAATCCCTTCCCGCTGGTCTTGCCCCCGCCAAGCCCGCCCCCTCGGCCCGCCCTTACACGGTTCGCTCGGGGGATTCGCTCTGGGCGATCGCCGAGCGCGAACTGGGCGACCCGCTGCGCTGGAAAGCCATTCAGGCCGGCAACCGCGGCCGTTATCCGGGCCTGGTCCAGCATCCGGAGCGGATCCTGCCGGGCTGGCAACTGGCCCTACCCACGGCGCAGAAACCCGCGCCGCGCACCCACACCGTGCGTCCAGGCGACACCTTGACCGACATCGCCGTGGAGAAACTGGGGCGTTACAGCCGCTGGCGCGAGATCGTGACGGCCAACCAGGCGCGCTACCCCAGCCTGGCCACGCGCCCTCAGCTTCTGCTGCCGGGCTGGGTGCTGACCTTGCCGGCCGCCGAGGGCCGCCCCCCCGTGGCGCCCGTGCGTCGTCACACGGTACGTCCGGGTGACACCCTGACGGAAATCGCGGTCGAGAAGCTGGGCCGCTACAGCCGCTGGCGCGAGATCGTGACGGCTAACCAGGACCGCTACCCTAGCCTCATGAAGCAGCCCGGCACCCTGATGCCCGGCTGGGTGCTCGACCTGCCGGTGCGCTGAAGCCGATTCAACGGCCATCTCGACGCCATCAGGCCTCTCCTCGCCCCCGGCACGTGTGTCGGGGGCGCCTCCGTGCATCGTGGTCGTCAGGCGAATCCCGCCACACCGTCGCCCACAACAAAAAGCCGCGGCAGGTGTTCATCACACCGGCCGCGGCGAAACGTCCAGAGACTCAGCGGGCGAGCTGACGCAGGCGGGCCAGGCTACCGGTTTCCGTGACGGCCTGGTTGAGCGCCGCCGCCACCTCGGGCGCCGTGGCGGTGCCCGCCAGCAAGAAACCGGTCAGCGAGGCCGGACGCGGCCGGCTGATCCAGCGCTCGACCCACTTGCGCACGATCGGCGCGAGCAGCTGGGCGAGCAGCGGACCGACCTTGGGCACCAGCCCGGTTGCGGCCAGCACCATGGCGGAGACGACGGCCGCCGCGCATTCCTTGCGGTTGAAGGCTTCCCCGCGATGGGCCAGCCAGTAGGTGACGAAGGCCTGTGCGCCTCCGAGCAGCATGCGCGCCGTCAAGGCGATCAGGATGCCGGCCACATCGTCCGTCAGGCCAGGTGTCTGGGCGACGGGCAGGCTCAGGCTCACGCCTTCACTGCGGAAGACCACCTCGCCGGTGCGGGCGGTGGCACTCAGGTCGAACACGGCGGGGCGATCGTCCGGGATCTGCGCATTGACGACCTGGCCCATCACGCTCACGCGGGTCCAGCCGGCCAGTTGCAGGCGGCTGGCCAGCATTTCGGCGTCGAGCCGCAGGGGCGTCTGCTGCGACAAGACCACGGGCGCTTGCGCCGCGCGTGAGAGCGCACCCGGCTGCGCGGGGGTGCCGCAACCGGCCAGCAGCAGGCTCAGGCTCAGAGCGATCGAAAGGGGCAACTTCATCAGCTTCACTCTCCTGCCTGGACCCCATTGTCCGGGCGATCACGGGACAAAACTCCGCTTCCACACTAACAGTCTTAACTTTTTACCGCCCCATATTTAACCATTAATTAACCACGAATCCCTGGAGCACGCATCGCTGCTCCTGCGACGAGCGTCACAAGTGCATCCGTCACAAAACATAGATTTATTGGAAATTTGACTTCAGCCCGTCGCCAAGCCTCCCGATAGATTCATCACGGGCCCGGCGCAAGCGCCACTCCAAGACCCGCAAGGAGGCTCACGATGCACATTCTGCGCGACACCATGCTGGTGCTTCTGGCGTCGACGATCGCAGCCTGCAGCGTGCCGATGCTGACGACCAATCCGTTCGAACACCTGGGCATCCAGAAGGCGGCCATCACCTTCCCCGGGCCCCCCGACGTTCGCTGAGCGCGCCGGTCGAACCGACCGTTTTTCGATCCCTTCTGCGCGTCCCCCCCTTCGCGCAGAAGACGCAAAGCCCCACCGCCCCCCGGTGGGGCTTCGCGTTGGAAAAGAACCCCGGAGACGCGATGGGTCAGTGGGGCGCCGACAGCACCAGAGGGTTTTCCGGCAAGCGCTGCCCCCGACAGAAGACCTGCACCGTGGTGGTGGCCGGCACGAGGGCGAACGGCACCGCCAGTTCGACCACGTCGACGCCGGCCGCGATGCGCAGGCCCGAAGGCAAGGTGGTCACGCCCGCAGGTCCCCCGAGGTCCAGCGTCGGCAGGGGGTCCAGCCGCATGCCGGTGCCGGTCCGCGGGCCGCTAAACTGCACCGCCAGGTAACGCTGGCGCGCATCATGCCCGTGGTAGAGGGTGGCCAGCGGGCGATCGGCCTGCATCACCTGCCCGGTGGCGTGGACGCTCTGGGCGGACGCCCACTCACCGGGGGCCAGCACGCCATCCAGCTGCGGTTGAATCGGGGTGGTCAGGGCCGGACGGCTCGCGCCGCCATCGAAGGGGCGGGCCAGCGCGGCCGGCGGGGTCTGGCCGATCTGCCGGTAGGCCGTGGCCAGCAGGTTGCGATAGGCTGCATCGAATTCGTGATCCCGCCCGGAATCCTGGTCCTTGCCGTACCACCAGAACCAATCGCTGCCCTCGGCGGCATGAAGCGTGCGCAGCGCGGCCTGGACCCGCGCATCCTGGTCGCCCACGCGGGCCGCGAAATGCGCGACCGCCTCGCGCACGGCCAGCAAGGCCTCCCAGGCCTGGTTTTCATCCGGCTCGCCGATCCAGGTGGCATAGCTGGCATTGATCCACGAGCCCGCCCACAAGCGCGACAGCGGCCGGGGCGCGTGCGCGGCCAGATAGGCCGACGGCGTGACGGTCTGCAAGCCTGGCGTGCTGGTCAGGCCCCGGTACAGCGCCCGCAGGAAGGCCTTGCCGTCATCCGGATACCATTCCCAGGCATTCTCACCATCCAGAATCACCGGAATCAGCGGTGAGCGACCCGCGTGGGCTGAGGCGATCGCCCGCACCTGCGCCAGAAAATCGGCGGCAGCGGCCTCCCCGCTCATGCGGTTGTAGCGAAAGCCGATGTCATCCGACAGACGCCGATCGCGAAACAGCACGGCCGGCCCCTTGCCGACGCGGTAGGCGTGATAGAGGTCTCCGCGTGCAGCGCCCTGCAAGTCGCGCCCGAGCGAGCGCGCCAGCACCTCCTCGTCCGTCGCGATCCACTGGATGCCGGCCTGCTGGAAGATCGGCAAGACGGACTGCGAGACGGAGCCCTCGCCCGGCCACATGCCGCGGGGCGGACGGCCGAAGCGACGCTGGTAGTCGGCCGTGGCCGCTTGCACGTGAAAGAGCGCATCCTGCGGGAAACGGAACGGCCGCGCCGGCAGGCTCGCGCCGGGCATGGCCTCGCGCGCCAGGGCGCCATCGGCCACCAGCGGCAAGATCGGGTGAAAATAGGGTGTGGTGGTCACCTCGACCTGGCCGGCCGCCTGGGCCTCGCGGTGCAGCCGCACCACGTCCGCCATCAGGCGCCGGTGCAGGGCCAGCAGGGCCGAGATGTCGTCGCCCGTATAGCCCGCGCCCTTGGCGGCGATCGCCTGATAGGGGGGCGCTTTCAGGAATTCCTCATCGGTCCAGGCCAGATGGAACAGGGCCGCCGCGTCGCGCCAATCCTGCGGCGACATGGCCTGCCAGTCCTTGGTTTTCAAGGCCGCCAGGCGCGGCCAGCGCGCCAGCATCGGGTCTGACACCTGAAAGAACCGATCGCGGGCCTCGCGACGCAGCGCATCGGGCCAGCTGGCCGGGTCGCGCGCGGCGAGTTCGGCGTGGCGGTCGGTGGCGCCGGCGGCATAGGCATCGAGCTGTTCCAGCAACACCGGTGTGAGGTTGAAGGTGACCCGCAGGCGGGGGAATTCGCGCACCAGCAGGAGCATATCGGCGTAATCCTTGGCCGCGTGCAGGCGCACCCAGGGTTGCTCGAACACCTGGGTCCCGGGCCGCATCGGATAGCGTGGCTGGTGCTGGTGCCAGATCAAGGCCAGCTGAGCTGGTGCCGGGGGTGGTGCGGACTGCGCCGGTGCGGCCAACAGCAGCGCCAGCAGGGCCGCCCCCGCTCCCATCCTCGCCTCGCGCATCGCGCCATCCTCCCGCTTCAACATCCGCCGCCTGCGCCGGCTTGTCTGCCAGGCGCCCGTCAACAGGCTAACCGGCCGGCCCTCGTCTGTCGACAGGCCCCCGGGAGGAACCGTGGCGCCGTGCTGGCCAGCCCCACCAGCGCAGGGTACGATCGGGCCAGCCCGTTGGGTGGGAGCGCGCGCTTCCGTCAGACGGGCCTGGGCAAGGCGCCACGGGAGGTAGACGTGACAGGGCTGATTCGAATGGGATGGCGTGCCATCGGCGCGCTGGTCGTCGCCCTTGCGGGCATCGCCCCAGCGCGGATCGCCCAGGCGGCCCCGACCCCGGAGACGGCCGAACCACCGCGCGCCGAGGAGCGTCCGTACCTGGTGCGCAGCCCGCACGGCGATCGCCCCGACCCCTATTACTGGTTGCGCGACGACCAGCGGCGCGAGCCGGCCGTGCTGGCCCACCTGGCCGCCGAGAATCGCTACTATGACCAGCAAACGGCGCCTTACCGCCCGCTGGTGCAGCAGATCGAACAGGAACTGGTGGGACGGCTCAAGCAGGACGACCAGAGCGTACCGGCCGCCAAGGGCGCCTGGCTCTACTACCGGCGCTTCGAAACGGGCCAGCAATACCCGGTCTATGCCCGCAAGCCCCGCCACGGCGGGCGCGAGCAGGTCCTGCTGGACGTCAATGCGCTGGCCCGCGGCAAGGCCTTCTATCAGCTTTCCAACCAGGAACTGAGCCCGGACGGTCGCTGGCTGGCCTACGCCGCCGACACGACGGGGCGCCGCGAGCACACCATCCGCATCCGCGACCTGCGCAGCGGGCGCGACCTCCCGGACACCCTGGTGGGGGTGGAGGCCTCGCTGGCCTGGGGCAGCGGCGGCCGCCTGTTCTACATCGCCAAGGACCGTCAGACCCTGCTCGGCAACACCCTGAAACGCCACACGCTGGGCCAGCCCGTGTCACGCGATCCGGTGCTGTACCGGGAAAAGGACCCCAGTTTCTACATGGGCGTGGGCAACAGCCAGGACGACAGCCACATCGTGCTGGGTCTGAGCAGCACGGTGTCCAGCGAAATGCGCGTGCTGCCGGTCGGCGATCGCCAGGAACGCTTTCGCCTGCTGGCGCCCCGGGCCCGCGACGTGCAGTACGAGGCCGAGCACCAGGGGCGGCGCTGGGTGATCAAGACCGACTGGCAAGCGCCCAACTTCCGCCTGATGACGGTGGACGACCAGCAGATCGGCGATCGCGCCCGCTGGCAGCCCTTGCTGGCACACGACCCCAAGGTCTTCCTCGATTCCTTCGCGGTCTTCAAACACCACCTGGTGCTGAACGAACGCAGCGACGCGTTGGAGCGCGTGCGCATCATGCCCTGGCGCAACCTGAGCCAGGCCCGCTACATCGATGGCGGTGAGCCGGTGTACGTGGCTCATACCGACACGAACCTCGAACAGGACACGCCCTGGCTCCGCTACGCCTATTCGTCGCTCACCACGCCGGATTCCACCTACGAGATCCACATGGACACCGGCGAAACGCGGCTGCGCAAGCGTCGGCCGGTGCTGGGCGGATTCCGCCAGGAAAACTACCGCACCGAGCGCGTCTGGGTCACGGCCCGCGACGGCGCACGCGTGCCCGTGAGCCTGCTCTATCGCAAGGATTTCCAGCGCAACGGCCAGGCCCCGCTTTACCAGTACGCCTACGGGGCCTATGGCGCCTCGATCAGCCCGGACTTCAACTCCACCCTGTTCTCGCTGGTCGATCGGGGCTTCGTCTACGCGATCGCCCACGTGCGCGGCGGCCAGGAAATGGGGCGGGCCTGGTATGACGCGGGGCGCGTGCAGAACAAGCGCAACACCTTCACCGACTTCATCGACGTGACGGACCAGCTGGTGCGCGACGGCTATGCCGCGCGCGACAAGGTCTTCGCCTCCGGGGAAAGCGCCGGCGGACTGCTGATGGGGGCGATCGCCAACATGGCCCCCGATCGCTACCGCGGCCTCATCGCCCACGTGCCCTTCGTGGATGCCGTGACGACGATGCTGGACCACTCGATCCCGCTCACGACCAATGAGTTCGACGAGTGGGGCAACCCGCAGGAGAAGGCCGCTTACGACTACATCCTGAGCTATTCCCCGTATGACCAGGTCAAGCGCCAGGCGTACCCGGCCATGCTGGTCACCACCGGCCTGAACGACTCGCAGGTGCAATATTTCGAGCCGGCCAAGTGGGTGGCCAAACTGCGCACCCACAAGACCGACGCGAACCCGTTGCTGTTCCGCATCAACATGGAGGCGGGCCACGGGGGCCGCTCGGGCCGCTTCGCCCAACTGGCAGAGCTGGCGGAGGATTACGCCTTCATGCTGACCCGGCTGGAAGGCGCAAAATGAAGGGTGACCCGGGGGCGCGTTGGCCCCCGGGCGGCCCCGTGCTCAGCGCGCCTGCGCCACCATATCGGGCGATGCGCACGCATCCAGAGGCCCCTTGATGCAGACCAGGCGCCGCGGATCGGCGTTCAGCACCTCGTTGGCGATCGCCACCCGTCGGATCGTGCCCTGAAACTGACCGGAACCGACCGCCTTGACGCAGGCCTCGACCCGCCAGGGCACGGTCGGCCCGACCTGACCGCGGGTCTCGAAAAACCCGCTCCCAGCAACGACCAGACAGCCCCCGCGCCGCACCAGCGTCCCGACCGTGCCGTAGAATCCGCCAGGCACCGACAGGTAGCCCAGTTCCAGCCGCCCGAAGGCGGCATCCTTGCCCTTGCAGAGCGGCACGGCCGAGAGCCCCAAGGTGTAGCTGGGCGCACTGGCCGGCTGGGCCCCCACCAGAAACAGGTTGCCACTGGCCACGAGGCCAGGCCAGGGAGACTTACAGCGGGGCTGGCCCGGCTTGGGCGGCAGCATCGCGGCCTCCAGGGCACGTGGCGCGGTGGCCGTCTCCCCCTCGGCCACGCTGGTATAAGCGAACCACTCGGCCGGGTAGCCGCTGCCCTCCTCGGGCCACGCCACCACCACGGGCGGCTCCTCCGTGTCGGGCTTGGGGGGCTCCGTCCCTGCCGCAGCACCGGTGTCCGTGCTGTCGGAGGAGCCGCTGCCGCTCCCCTCGTCGCCCTCTACCGATGAACCGGAATCCGTGGGATCCTCGGGCTTCACGTCAGCGGACCCCGAAGGCAGCGCCTCCGGCACGGTCCCGTCGGGGACCCGCGTCGCCTCCGGAGAGGCCGGCGCCTCGTCGGGCATCGGAGTGGCCGTCGGCGCCTCCGAGGCCATCAGCACCGACAGGCGCGTGGTGGGTGGGACGGCACCGCCGGTTCCGCACGCGGCCAACGTGGCCACCAGCAGCATGGCGGCCCCCATTCGGGTGGTTTGCATGGTCACTTGCCTCCTGCCTTGAAACGGGCGTGTGGACGCCTCGTCTGGCCACCATAGGGCAAGCGGAGGACGCCGACCTCAGCGAAGCCGACGAAGTCACCCCACACCGATCAGGCGAGGGTCCGTGATCGCATCGCCCCACGCTCAGCGGCGCGGCGCAGCGTAAATGGCGCTGTACCAGGCGGTGGCGGCCACCTTGGTCTGGTCGGTGTCGGTCAGGATCGCGATCGCCGTGACCGGGCCGGGCGGCGGTCGCTTGTGGCAGGCCCGGTAGTCGGCCTCCAGATCCCGCCGCTCGGTCTGCCACTCGCCGGCGCCCTGGCTGCCGCTGCGCAGCGTGATCACGCCGATCTGGCCGGTGTAGGGCGACGGCCCGATCTGCCCGGCCCGCCGGCCCTGTCCCCAGACGTAGCCTACCCCCGTGGCGGTGAACAGGTCCGCGCGCGTGCGCAGGCCCCACAGGAAATAGACGCGCGCCGCGCAATCGTCGCGCTCCTTGCTGGTCTCATCGCCGCCCACCAGCGGCGCGGCGATGCGCCAGCGCCAGGAAACGATCGGCTCGCGCTGGGCATCGTGCGTGATCTGCTTCAGCAGCATCGAGGCGGCGCCCTGACTGTCGACCCGCACCACGGGGCCCTCCGCCGTATCCAGGCGGGTGTAGCGGTTTTTGGGATCCCAGGGCAGGTGCGTGGTGTTCTCCCAGCTGGCCCAGGCCGCCGCCGAAAAATCGCCCAGCAGGCGCGGCAGCTGCGCCGTGGCGGCTCGCTCACCCGGCAGCCGAGAGGGGCCCGGCAGCGAGGAGGCCCAGCTCCCGGCCGCCTGTCCCCAAGCCAGCAGGGCCAGGCCCGTGCCCAGAACGCCCGGCGCAAACCACGCTTCGCTGGCGCGGCGAGCCTCGCGGCTCGCCCACGTCAGGAAGGCGCCACGCCCCAGCGACACCGACAGCCATTGTCGTGTCATGCGGGTGCCCTCCGCTCTGTTCCTCTTATTCCCTCGATTTCGCCGGTTCGAACCGGTCTGATCAAG